>QNAD01000268.1 GCA_003641345.1 Candidatus Zixiibacteriota bacterium
CGGGTCCTGATTCACCGGAGGTGGATTGTGACCCGACACTTAAGTAATTGTAATTAAAGAGCGGTAGGTCACAAAAATCTGTTTATACAGATTTTCAGGACCCACCTCAACATCTGTGAGATTTCTTCAACAAGCACTTAAGTCGGGAATGACAAAGGCAAAAGAATAAAAAGAATAGAAGGCAAAAGAATAGAAGAATAAGGCGTGTCGCAGAGATTGCGAGAACTAATATTTCAGAACAAATTTAGGCAATGTCATGGATTTTGTGTAAACAAGTTAATTCGTTACTTCAAATTCAGATTTTGCAAAATATTACCATTTTTTTTGTAAAATTCTAAAAGTCCGCATGGGTTTGCAAACTTTTCGCTCAAAAGTTGCAATTGTAGCATCTATTTTGGCTGTAACTACCTATAATAGATTAAAATAAAGATAATTTCCAGTTGGCAGGAATCTTGCATTTAAGGCTTATTGATAAGTAATTTCTTGACAATTTGA
The DNA here is from genome assembly GCA_003641345.1 of Candidatus Zixiibacteriota bacterium. The sequence continues at coordinate 496 of QNAD01000268.1, forward strand.
GGATTAAAAGTATATTATGAGAGCTGACAAAAAAAAGATACTTACCAAGTCTTACTGCACTGACTCGTTAATCGAGGTTGCGAATTTTTGTAAGAAATCATGTATAAGAGGGGTTTGGCAGCAATATACTGCGGATGAAGAGGATAGATATGTCGTGGCTTGTTTTGCTTTGATAGGGCGAAATATATTATAGTTTGGCCACGAAGGGTTTTTGCTCCTATGGAGGAAAATGACTTTGTTTGGGAAAATTGAAAAGTTATTTATAATTAAATTATTTTTTGTTTTTATAATTTTCGGATTATCTGCCACATCCGTTTTGTCGGCACCTCCGAATGTTGTAGATCAAAATTATTCTTCTGCAATTTGTAGTTTTTCTGTTGAAAGACAGATTCAAGTAGTTGTATCGGATAATGAAAATGATCCGATAACTTTTGAATTAATATCCGGACTTGGTACAATTGATCCTAACAGTGGTATTATTTCTTATACAGCAAATAATGTCGGGGTTGAAACATTTATCGTTACTGCTTCTGATTTGGAAGGAACCACCCAGGCAACTATTACTGATCAATTAACCCAAAATAGTTCTCCTTTAGTAACCGGTATGCAGGACAGCAGTTATTATCTTTGTAGTCCGCAAACAGTTTATGTTCCGGTAACAATCTCTGATCCGGATAATAATATTGAAAATATCTCTTTTAATAATGGGTATTTTGATAGCCAAAATTCCGTACTTGAGTTTATACCTTTTGATAGTGGATGGTATGAAATAATTGTCACTGCTACTGATAGTTGCGGGGAAATGTCATCGGATACAGCTAATATTCATATTTCCAATGACAACTCACTTCTTTTTGATGTTCCAAATGATACAACACTCTTTATTTGTGAAACTGGCACATACTATCTCCCGATTACTTATTCAGGTGCTCCCGAAGGGACAATTATTACAGTTGATGGTATAAATACCTGGTATGATGCTGATTCAAATGCAGTTGTGTTTGCATCTGAATGTGGTATTACAAATGAAATCATAGTTACTGTTCAAACTCCATGTTGGACTTATGAAAAAATATTTACTGTTACTATTATTTGTAATAGCGAACCTTATATAGCACTTCCAGTAGATTTTACTACTTCAGCTTGTATTGGCGGCGAGATTTGTATTCCAGTAGGTATATCAGATATTGATGACAATGTTTCTGAAGTTGTTACTAACTTAACCGATGGAATTGTTTATAATCCAAAATTTCATACTGTCTGTTTTACCGCTGATACTCTTGGTCTTTACGCCGTTGAAATTACAGCTATTGACGCCTGTGGAGCATCGAGCACAGATTTAGTAAATGTTAATGTAGTGGCTAATACGCCGCCTGTTATAACATATACTCCCGATATAACCTTGTTCCGTCAATGTGTTTTTGAAGAAATCTGTCTGCCTGTGGGAGTCAGTGATATTGATAGTAATCTTGATTATGTTTCAGGTAATGTAGGTTACTATAATTATAATACGAATGAGTTCTGCTTTACTCCTGATACAGCCGGTCAATATTCTATAATAGTAACTGCTGTTGATTCATGTGGAGATTCTGATGAAATAGCAATCGACCTGACTATTGAGCAGGGTGATTATGTGGATGTAGAAATCCAAGATGCTGATTTTGATATTTGCGGACCGCAGATGATTTGTATTCCGGTTAATATTTCCGGAGCGTATGACAGTGTTAATGTCAATTTAGGAACTTTTGCCAATAATGAAATATGTTTTATGGCTGATGTCGCCGGTTTTTATACTCTGAACATTGAAGCATTTGCTGAATGTAATAGTATGCCAAGTTCTGCGGTTGTCGAAGTTCGAATAGATCCAAGATTGGTTTGCCCTGATAATTTAGATACTCTGCTTTGTGAAGCAACAACTTTAGCTTTTGACTATGAGAGTTCGGTATTGGTTGACAGTATTAAAGTTACTGCTCCTGCTTATCTTGAGAATGGACAGGTTATGGTGCCTATTGATGTTGATGGTATTTATGATATAACGATGACCGCTTATAGCGAATGTGGAATAGATGAATGTGCTTTTGAAGTAGATGCTATAATAAATGATGCTCCGGTACTTGTTGCTGGTGATGATTTAGAAATTCGAGTTTGCAGTTTCAGTGAGGTTTGTCTTGAACCGTTTACTTTGTATGATACTGAAAATAATATAGATTCCGTAGTTACAAATTATGGCAGTATTCAAAATAATAGAGTTTGTTTTACTCCTAATACATTAAGGGAATATGAAGTAATTATGACCGCTTATGATGCTTGTGGTGCGGTTGGTGCTGATACTGTAATAGTTACAACGGTTTTAGCTGATTATGTAAGAGTTCAGTGTAGCGATGCTTCATTCAGTTTGTGTGATCCTGGGCAGATATGTTATCCTGTTGATGTTGATGGAATCTATGATAGTGTTATTGTAAATTATGGGAGCTATTTCAATGGGCAGGTTTGTTTTGATGTGGATACAGCCGGAATCTATACTATTGACGTAACAGGTTATGCCGAGTGTAATGTTTCATCCTGTCAGGCTGATGTTGAAATCAAAATTGATCCTATACTAAGCTGCCCGAATATTCCATCAGATATATTTATGTGTGGTGCAGACACTCTTATTTATGACTTCCAAATTTCTGATTTAGTGGATTCAGTTAAAGCAACCGCTCCGGCTTATATTATTGGACAACAAATTTATATCCCTGTTGTACAATCAGGGAATATAAATGTTACTATAACAGCTTACTCAGTTTGCGGTATTGAATCCTGTAATCTGAACATTAATTCTATTTTTAATTCGGCACCGTTCATATATCTGGGCGATGACATAGAAATTTCTCGTTGTTCAACTGTTACCGAGCAGTTTGGTTTTACAGTTTTAGATATTGATGAAAATATTGATTCTATTGTAACTTCCTCCAATGTTGATTCAGTTGTTGGCGATTATTTCTTTATTGAACCAGATGATTTTGGGGTTGAGGAAATAATTATTACTGTTTATGATGTTTGTGGTGCAGTGGATTCCGATACAACAGTTATTACATTTATTCAGGAAGGATTTGCAAATATTGAGCCATTTCCGGGACCTGTTTTTGATACTATCTGTTTTGCGGACACGATTAAGATTGAAAATTTCGTAATAACGCCCAAAAACGCTTTTGTAAC
>QNAD01000269.1 GCA_003641345.1 Candidatus Zixiibacteriota bacterium
ACCGAACTGAATATTATTCAACTTCGTAAACAAAAAAAACTATTACAAAAACAACTTGATGAATTGGAAAATGGTTCAGGAAGTAATTCATATTTTACTCTGCCGTTATCAAAAATTCCAATTTTGAAAAATGAATACAACAAGATTTATTCTACTGTTAAAGTAGGTGAAGAAATCGCAGCTTTGCTGTTGCAACAATTAGAGCAGGCTAAAATTCAATCCAGCGGCAGTTTTAAAGAATTTTCAATTTTACAATCAGCCATCCCCCCCGAACTTAAATCTCGTCCTAAACGAACTCTGATTGTGATATTAACATTTGTTCTTTCGCTAATTCTTAGTGTAATAATTGCTACCCTAATTGAATATTTTGCCCAGCTTAAATATAAAAGCGAGCCTGATTACAATCGGGCTATGTTTTTTATCAGGGGATACTTTGGCTGGTTGCCCGGTATAAGAAAAAAAGATTAAACAAATTTAAGGAATATAAAATATGTCAACATCGGTAATCCATCCTTCGGCTGTGTTAAGCTCAGGAGCAAAATTAGGTGAATATTGCATCGTTGGCGAAAAGGTCAAAATTGGACAAAACTGTGAAGTCGGTCATCATGTGGTTATACAGGATGGTACCGAAATTGGTGACAATGTCCGAATTGACGATCATTCGGTTGTAGGAAAACTGCCAATGAAAGCCGCCAATAGTGCTGTTACCAAAGACAGACAATTAGAACCGTGTAATATTGGAAACAATTGCATTATCGGTTCTAATGTTATTATTTATCGCGGTTCTAAAATTGGTGAAAAAGTTTTGATTGCTGATTTATCAACTGTAAGAGAAAATGTTAATATTGGCAACTTTACAATTGTTGGACGAGGTGTGGCAATTGAGAATTTTTGCAATATTGGAAAATATGTAAAGCTTGAGACAAATGTTTATATTACCGCTTATTCTGATATTGAGGACAGAGTGTTTGTGGCACCATGCGTTGCAACTTCGAATGATAATTTTATTGGTCGCACTGAAGATCGTTTTAAGCATTTCAAAGGAGTTATCCTGAAAAAAGGTGCTCGGGTCGGTGTTAATGCGACAATTTTACCCGGAAAAGTAATCGGGGAAGATTCATTGGTGGCAGCAGGTGCTTTGGTAACAAAAGATACAACGCCTAAAAAAATAATTGCTGGTGTTCCAGCTAAAGAATTAAGAAATGTCCCCGAAGATCAACTTCTTGAAAACCAGGGATGGAAAGACGAATAAGGAGAAAAAATGGCAGTTCCTCTTTTAGATTTAAAAAGACAATATTCTTATTTAAAATCCGATATGGATAAAGCGGTTTTAAATGTATTAGATCATGGTTGGTTTATTTTGGGTCCCGAAGTTACCGAACTGGAAGAAAAACTTGCTGATCTCTGTCAGGTTAAATATTCCGCAGGGGTAGCATCGGGAACCGATGCTCTTCTTTTAGCTCTTAGAGCTTGTGGGATAAAACCTGGTGATGAAGTTATCACAACTGCTTTTTCATTTTTTGCAACTGCCGGAGTAATTGTCAGGTTGGGTGCAAAACCGGTTTTTGTAGATATTGAAAAAGACAGCTATAATATTGACCCGAACAAAATTGAAGCTGCTATTACTCCAAAAACCAAAGTCATACTTCCGGTGCATCTGTTCGGACAAGTAGCTGACATGGATCCAATTATGGAGATTGCCAAAAAACATAATTTGAAAGTTGTCGAAGATGCCGCTCAAGCAATTGGGGCTGAGTATAAAAATAGAAAAGCAGGGTCATTTGGTGATTTTGGTTGTTTTTCGTTTTACCCTACAAAAAATCTTGGTGCCGGAGGGGATGGCGGTATTATCACCTGCAATAACGACGACAATATAGAATTACTAAGGATTTTTAGAAACCATGGTGCCAAACCAAAATATTACCATAAGATTGTTGGTTATAACTCAAGATTAGCATCTATTCAAGCGGCAATACTTTTAACTAAGCTCCCTTATCTTCAAAAATGGTCTGAAAAGCGTAATGAACATGCTCGTTCTTATGATGAAGCTTTCAAAAACAATTCAGGAATAAAAACACCAACGATAAAAGATTATACAACTTTTCATATTTATAACCAATACACTATTGCTGTGTCGAATCGTGACGGATTGAAAGAGCATCTTAAATCAAAATCAATTGGTTTTGAAATTTATTACCCTGTTCCATTCCATGCTCAGGAATGTTTTGCTGATTTGGGTTATACTAAAGCTGATTTCCCGCTTTCATCAAAAGCGGCAGATGAAGTAATATCTCTTCCGATTTATCCTGAACTTACAGATGAAGAACGCAATGAAGTTATTGAAGCTGTTAATGAGTTTGTAAAATAGTTTATTTGTAGGGCAGGTTTCTCTTTTTCTTGGAAACCTGCCATTTCTTAAAAGAAAAGAGAATTACCCTACATGATTATTATGATTTTTTGAATTAACTAACACTTATTGAGTAGGGTTCAGCCCTGCTTTTTTTAATGACATAAGCTCGCAAGGAATCAAATGGCATTTGGAAATATTAAGAAATCAATATTTGGCGTAGCCGGAATTGTTTTTGTATCCAAACTTTTAGGTTTTATACGTGAGTTGATTATTGCTGAAAAATTTGGAACATCCGCCGCCTATGATAGATATCTGATTGCTATTATGTTGCCGGCTTTGCTATGTGGGATTTTCAGCTACGCCGGAGTTTATCTGTTAGTTCCCTATTTTAGTGAGAAATTAAAAAATCAAAATCAAAAAGAATCTAATTTTTGGTCTTATGCGTGGGGAGTAATAAATTTAAAAATTTCTCTATCAATTATGGTTACGACTGCAATAATTTTACTGGCACCTTTTATTATGAAATTCTGGACTGTTGGTTTTTCTCACCAGTCGCATATTGAAATAATTTTTTACACACGGATAACTGCTATTGCTGTCTTTTTTGTTTCATTAGAAGCAATTTTCAGGTCATTTTTAAATGTAAAAAAAATCTTCAATTATCCAGCATCGGGTTATATTATTTTCAATATTTTTTCAATTAGTCTTATTCTTTTACTTGCCGATGAATTATCTGTTGGTGCCATTGCTGTTGGATGGTTGGGCGGACTGTTGCTTCAAAATCTGTTTTTGTTTCTCAGGATTTTAAATTTTAAACCATATCAAAAGTTTAATTTGAAAATCAGAAAATCTGATTTAGATGTCATATTCAAATCAGGTGTTATTTTATTACTAATAGAGTTTTTGAATAGAACATATTTTATGATTGATAGATATTTTGCTGTGAGATTTGATGAAGGCATTATCTCTGCTATAAATTATAGCAATGTTTTAGTGTTGCTCCCCGATTCAATAATTGGAGTAGCGGTTGCATCGGTATTATTCCCTTATTTTTCTGAAAATTATATTCAGGATAGACTGAAATTCAAGAAATATTATATCAAGTCAGTTACTGCTATTGTTTTGCTTGCTGTTCCCATTGCCGCCGTCATGTATATCAATGCTGAAAATATAATATATCTTTTATTTAATCGAGGAGAATTTGATGCTGTTTCTCAATCGTTAACAACTTCTGTTTTTATTCCATTAATACCTTCGGTTATTGCATTGATGATTATATCAATTTCACTAAGAGCGGCTTATGCAGGAAAATGGTAT
>QNAD01000270.1 GCA_003641345.1 Candidatus Zixiibacteriota bacterium
TCAGATTCCCCTTTTTATTTGATTTAATCTGAGAATTTACTATTTTCTTTAATCTTAAGAAGGTAATTAACATTTGAAATTTAAGGATAGCTAATGCGCTGGACACAAACTTATATCCCGACATTGAGAGAAACACCCTCTGATGCGGAATTAATATCACACAAACTCTTACTTCGTGCAGGTTTTATAAGAAAATTGGCGTCAGGAGTATATATTTATTTGCCATTAATGCAAAGAGTGATTCAAAAATTTTCAGATATTGTCCGAGATGAAATGAATAAAACCGGAGCACTTGAAATTACAATGTCGGTTTTATGTCCGGCTGAAATTTGGCAACAAACAGGTCGATATTTAACGGTTGGCAAAGAACAAATGCGTCTAAAAGATCGTCATGGGCATGATATGGTTTTATGCGGTACTCATGAGGAAACAGTCACCAGCCTTGTGGCAGGCGAACTAAAAAGTTACCGACAGCTCCCATTGAATTTATATCAAATTCAGGTTAAATTCAGGGATGAAATCCGTCCACGATTCGGTTTGATGCGAGGTCGGGAATTTATCATGAAAGATGCTTATACTTTTGATGCTACCGAAGATTCATTTAATGTTTCCTACAAGAAAATGGTTGATGCTTACTTTGCTATTTTTAAAAGAGCCGGCTTGGATGTTGTCAAAGTTGAGTCTGACACTGGTGCAATGGGAGGGAAAGCCGCTCATGAATTTATGATGTTGGTTGAAACTAATGCTGGTGAAGAGATTATTCAGTTCTGCAATAAATGTGATTATACTGCCAATGTTGAAAAAGCCACTTTTATTGATAAAAAAAATATTGAACAAGATGATTCTTTGAAAGAACTTGAAGAAGTTGATACTCCAAATGCGGCTACAATCGAAGAAGTCACATCGTTTCTAAAAGTTGATGCTACACGGTTGGTAAAAACTCTTTTGTATATTGCCGATGAAAAACCGGTCGCAGTTTTGATTCGCGGTGATAGGGATGTCAATGAAATAAAATTGAAAAACGCACTTGGGGCTATTAATCTGGATATGGCTACTCCTGATCAAGTTCAACAATACACCAAAGCTCCGGTTGGATTTGCCGGACCTGTCGGTTTAAAAGGTGTGAAAATTTTGGTCGATCCGTTAGTAAAGAAACTTACCAATTTTATAGTTGGTGCCAATAAATTTGAGAAACATATTTTAAATGTTAATTTGAATCGTGATTTTAAAGCTGACCAGATTATTGATTTGTCGTTAGCACAAGATGGCGATAGTTGCCCGAATTGTGACGGAGTTCTTTCATCTAAACAAGGGATAGAAGTTGGCAATACATTTATGTTGGGAACTAAATATTCTGAATCACTCGGTGCAAAATTTTTGGATGCCGAAGGAAATGAACATCCAATAATAATGGGCTCATATGGAATAGGTATTACACGTACTCCTCAATCAGCATTAGAAAAATATAACGATGAGTATGGCATTGTCTGGCCTAAAAATATTGCTCCGTTTTTGGTAGAGATTATACCTATTAAGTTTGATAATCCGGCTCAAAAAGAAGCCGCCGAAAAGTTATATAATGACCTTAATCAAGCCGGAATTGACGTTTTGATGGATGACCGTGATGAAAGACCGGGAGTTAAATTTAATGATGCTGACTTAATCGGAATTCCCGTTAGAGTGACTATTGGAGATAAGTCCTTGAAAGATGGCAATATAGAAGTGAAGGCTCGCTCTGAAAAAGAGAAAAAACTGATTCCTCTGGAAGAAGCTGTTGGTGCAATAAAAGAATTATTGGAGAAATTGAATTAGTTTATAATTTTGTTGCGCAGGAGTAAGTTAGTTTGTATATTTTCAAGTTAAGCGTGGGCAAATGCCCACTCTTTTTTATGCTTTTTTTAGGAACTGAAAATGGATAAAGTGAAGCAACAGATAAAAGATATTCTAACACAGCCGTTGGCGTTGGAGGATTGTTATATTTCTGATTTGGTATTGTCGAAGTATAAAAACAATAGCACTTTACGACTTTTTGTGTATGCTAAAGACAATACTTCTCTTGATGAATGTGCCAGAATATCAAGAATTGTTGGTGATGTTATAGATGGAACTGATTTATTTAAAAAAGGTTATACGTTGGAGGTCTCTTCGCCAGGACTGGATAAACCTCTTAAAAGCATAGAGGACTTCGAATATCGTACTGGCGAAACAGTAAAAATTGTATTTTGTGATAAAAATAAGAAAAAAATAATGGCTAAAATTATTTCTGCCAATGGAAATCTGATTGAATTTGAAAGCAATGAAGGACGATTTATTTGTGATTTAGCCGAAATAGAGAATGCGAAAATAGTTTTTTAATGGAGATTTTTTATGGCTTTTGATATGGTTGAAGCAATAACGCTGATTGCCAGAGAAAAAAATATTGATTTTGATACTGTTGTAGAGACACTTCAAGCGGCTCTCATAGCGGCAGCTAAAAAGAAATATAATGATACCGAAAATATTACTTTTCGGTTTGATAAAAAGACAAATGAATTACTAATGATAGCTACTAAGACAGTGGTTAAGGAGGTGTTAGACAAAGACATCGAACTATCACTTGAAGAAGCTAAGGAGATTGATCCAGAAGCAGAAATGGATGATGAAGTTGAAATTTATATTGATTATGAATATGAATTTGGACGTAATGCAATTGCATCGGCAAAACAAATATTGATTCAGAAAGTTCATGAGGCTGAAAGGGATCGTATTTACGATGAGTATATTGACAAGGTCGGAACGATGGCATCTGGGGTTGTACAGCAAATTGACAAAGGAAATCTTATTGTCAATCTTGGACGTGCAGAAGCTATGTTGCCGGTTAAAGAACAATTGCCAAGAGAAAGATTCCGTCAGGGTGATAGGGTAAGAGCTCAAATTCTTGACGTTCAAAAAAACATGCGTGGACCTCAGATAATTCTTTCAAGAGTTTGCAATGACTTTCTTAGCTCTTTATTTGAACTTGAAGTGCCAGAGATTTTTGAAAAAGTTATTGAGATAAGATCTATTGCTCGCGAACCAGGAGAAAGATCTAAAATTGCGGTTTATTCTTCCGATGAGCGAATTGATCCAGTTGGTGCATGTGTTGGTATCAAAGGTGTAAGAGTTCAATCAATCGTCCGTGAGTTGAACAATGAAAGAATCGATATTGTCCCATATTCTTCTAATCCCGAAGTTTTTGTTACTCGTGCTTTGGCTCCGGCAAGAGTGGTTTATATTGAAGTTGAAGATCTCGAAGGAAGGATGACAGTTGCTGTTGAAGATGAAAAATTATCTTTGGCAATTGGGCGTAATGGCCAAAATGCAAGATTGGCTTCGAAATTAACTGGTTGGAAAATTAATATCATGTCTGAAACAGAATATGAAGAACAGCAGAGTCGTGAAGCGGATATGCTGGTGCCAGTTGGTCAACTTGAAGGGGTTGGTCCAAAGCTAACCGAGAAACTAATAAATGCAAATATTAGCTCTATTCAAAGATTAGCATCAACTAAAGTTGAAGCACTAATTAAAATTGAAGGACTCGGACAAAAAACAGCCGAAACCTTAATTGAAAAAGCTTTGGCAATAGTAGAAGAATTGGAAGACGGATACGAAGCTAAAAAAGA
>QNAD01000271.1 GCA_003641345.1 Candidatus Zixiibacteriota bacterium
CGAAGAAGGCAAGCAAATTATTGATAATTCGGGACTGAAAGTACATTCTGCCATTACTTTGCAGGAAGCTGCCAACCGCGTAAAAGAAGTGGTTGGATAATTTAAGCCCTTTTCTATCATTCAAGATTTTAGGCAATAAACTCACAGAGAACAAAGTTTTATTACTTTTGAAACAACTAGAAAAAGGGATTTGAAAAAAGTATTTATCGCCGTCACCAATGATTTGCTTACTGACCAGCGGGTTTTTCGTACCGTGGAATTTTTGCTTGAAAAAGGATTCCGAGTTACACTCATCGGTCGAAAATTACAAAGCACCTATCCAAAATCGGTCAAAGAAAATCTGACAATAAAACGATTCCGGCTTTTGTTTAACCGGGGACCACTATTTTATTTATGCTTTAATCTCCGGTTATTTTTTTATTTGCTTTTTCGCCGTAAAAATTATTTATTAGCCAACGACCTCGATACTTTGCTTGCTAATTATTGGGCTTCAAAATTTTCGAAAGCAGTATTGGTTTACGACTCTCACGAGTTATTTACCGAAGTACCCGAATTAATCCATCGCCCGAAAATCCAAAAGAAATGGGAAAAGATAGAAGCCCGCATTTTACCAAAAATAAAAAATGCTTATACCGTTTGTCAACCCATTGCAGACTATTATACCAAAAAATACGGCACCCCGTTTAAAGTGGTCAGAAACCTCCCCCATCTCATATCCGAACTACACAGCAACAACCTGCTGAAAGAAAAAGCCCATGGGCGAAAAATTATTTTATATCAGGGTGCTTTAAATGTAGGCAGAGGTTTGGAACAAATGATAGATGCCATAAAGCTAATTCCCGACCAAGTGATTTTTGTTATTATCGGTGATGGTGACATTACGGAAAAATTAAAATTGCAGGTAAAATCCCTGTCACTCGAAGAAACAGTTTTTTTCCTCGGCAGAATACCATTTAAAGAATTATCCGGCTACACATCACAGGCAGACTTAGGAATCTCACTGGAACAGCTCGGATTCGGACTCAGTTACAAATATAGTTTGCCAAACAAACTATTTGACTACATACAATCCGAAGTTCCTGTTTTAGGAAGTAATTTATCCGGTATCCGCTCAATTATTGATACCTACAAAACAGGAATGACAACACAAGATTTTACACCGGAAAAACTTTCGGAAACCATTCTTGATATTTTGCAAGACACCAAAATACTTCAGGAATGGAAACACAATTTGCAAAAAGCAAAAAAAGAACTCTGTTGGGAAAACGAAAAGCAGATTTTGGAGTCTGTCTTTTTTGACTGAAAATAGTCTTCATTTAGAGCAAACTTGCCCGTTGTTAATACCCATTTGAAAACTTTTTTTTTGAACAGGAAAAAACTGATTTTTTTTTCTTTACTTTGAGAAAACTTTGAATTAGGAAATATCATAAGGTATGAAACAATATTTATTCTTAATAATTATTTTGCTTAACAGTTTTTATTTGTTCTCCCAAAATCAGCAGAATAATGACTCACTAAAACATCCCGATTACTACCAAACCATTGATATTGAAGATTTCAATTCAAAACTCTTGCAGCAAATCATTGAAGACGAAATTAATGCTGTTCGTACCAAACAAGAGATGGACAGCCTGAAACGAAATGTCATCTTACAAAATGCTGCCGAAGACCAATCGGAATATATGGCTGCAAAAGATATGACTACCGACCTGCAAGGCGGTAAGAAAAAAACTGTTGGCAAACGCATTGAATATTACGGTGGTTCCAATAACGGAGCTGAAATTGTCACAAAAATGTCGCCCAAAAAAGGCAAATTTATTCTGTCGTATAAGCAACTGGCACAAGATATAATGTTTCGGTTTCTTAAAAGTAAAAAGACCAGCATCTATATTATCAATCCCGTATATGTCTTCTGTGGTATTGGTGCCGAACTTAACGATGCAGGAAAGAAAGTATATGTCTCTGTTGTCTTCGGCAATTACGATTCGTTCAACAACGGTGCAGAACGCCGCGATGAGATGGATGTGCCTTTCTCTACAAAAAAATACGGTCTGAAGCATCGCGATGAAAAAATTTGCAGCAAAACAAAAAAGTTTAAAAATTTAAGTTCGTTGCAGGAAAGTCTGTATATAGAACAAGGCAAAATTTATTTTCAGTATAACAATCTGAAAGCACTACGAAAACTGATTAAAGATTCTAAAGATGGTTTAGCCGTAGATATCGTTCAAAAAGTTCAGTTTGGCTGCACCGGCGACAATATTATGGACAATACGCTGGTAAACCGCGGTATTATGCAAAAACGATTATATGCCAACAAACTTTACAAGAAAAATCTGATTACCGATGATAAGCAACGAAAAACAAGAATTAAAGTCTTATTGGGTACTATTCCACCCGACTTGGATGGCGAATACGAAATAAACCTGATGATAATCAAACAGAAACATGTATGTAAAGAATGTACGCCCATTGCTCATCTCGAAGGTGCCGTCGAATATAATAAGGAGTTAGATCTGCTGGCAGACACTGTTCAGACCGATGCAGAATCTTATACCCCCAAACCAGAAAAAAATGTATTGACATTCAAAATTCCATTTGAGAAAAATAAGTTTGAGTATCAGAAAGAAGATATTGAACCATTTATCAAAAAGCTGAAAGAACCGGATTTTATTATTGAGAAATTGAAAATTACCGCTTATTCGTCCATTGAAGGCAACGATGCAAACAACAAGCAGTTACAAGAGAAACGAGCAAAAAGCATCGTATCAGCATTAAGCCAACGACAAAAAACAGAGATAAAACCGGAAATTGTTACAGGGTACAGTTGGGATGATTTTAAACGGGATTTGGCAGGTACAGAATATAATAATTTGACATGTATGTCGATGACGCAAGCCCAACAATACATAAAAGAACACGGACTGTCAAAAAAACTGGAACCTTATCTAAAAAATGAACGATACGGCACCATTGAACTATCTGTAAGCTACGAAATTGAAGGAGACAAAGAACAGCAATATGTGGTAAATCGATTTAATAAAGCTGTAAAAAACAATAATAAGGAATTAGCCCTCTCCATCCAAAAATTTATTTTTAAAAAAGTGTTAGCTGACGAATACGACTCATTAGCTGTGAGTAATCAAGAAATACCAATGAACAGCGGAATGGCAGGACTATATATGAATAAACTATGGTTACAAAAATATGTCCGTTCCGACTTTTTGGATGAAAGCTATTGCAAAAAGATTGATGCACTGTCGCATTTGGTTCCCGACAATTACTATCTGAAATTCAACAGTATTTATTGTAAAATCCACAACAAACTATCGTATGCCGACGAAACAGAAATCATTGAATATCAAAGATTAATTGATGCTCTTTACGAAACATCCATGTCAAAAGAAACGATAGACTTGTTAAATCTTGAATTTCAGATAAATGTTATACAAGCCATTGACACAACAGATACACCAACACCATTGGTCAAAGAAAAACTTCAAAAAATTAAGGAGATTGCCAATATTGACCAAACGAATGATGACTGGCAAAATGCCATGAAGCTATCTTACATCTTTGTGCAAGCAAAAGATTTTGATTTTGCTGCAAAAATACTGGAACCCTTCATTTATGA
>QNAD01000272.1 GCA_003641345.1 Candidatus Zixiibacteriota bacterium
ATAAATCCTGCTTGACAATTCATAAATTTTCTCGTCATTTGTGCTTATGAAAAAGCAAATCATATATTTCTGCCTGTTGCTAATACTTATAATAATCGGATGTTCCCAATCTGAAAAACCGGAACAGAAACTGGTAACTACAGATTCTACTCTTTTACCGGACTCCGAGCTTTTTGGAGCCACAACTTATCTTTATGATGGCAGTCGCAAAACCACTCAAATAAAAACCGGCGAAATTATTAAATACGAAAAGCTTGATTCTGCAATGGCTTACGAGGTTGATGTCATTATTTTTGATTCTTTGGGTAATATCTCAAGTACCGTAGTTGGAGATTCTGGTCTGATAAAGGAAAAAATTGCCAAATTAGAATTGTTCAGCAATGTTGTGGTTATTAGTCATGACTCTATCAAACTTGAGACAGAACATTTATTCTGGAATTCTAAAACCCAAAAAATCGAATCCGATGTATTTGTCACTGTAACCAAAAACGGTAATATCGTTAGCGGCGTGGGTCTTGAGGCAGACAAAGATCTCTACCCATTCAAAATTCTCAACGCCTCCGGCACTATTAACAATACAGAAGAGATTACAGAGTAGAAAATCTACCAAACCGTTCGTTTTTTCTTGCATTTAATATAAAACCGCCTTTCATTTAACTTTCGGAATGAGTATTGTCCGAAAACAAAAATTACCAAAAAATTTAATCAAAACCAAAGGGAGTGCTGTTTCTCTATGACCAAGCAATTTAAGGCTATGAGCTGTTATATCCTTGCCGGAGGGAAAAATTATCAGGAAGATTTTATCCCATCCGGAGATTTAACCCGTCTGGAAGCCGGGTACCGTCGCTATGCCAAAATTTTTGAAATGGTCAAATTAGTTATAAAAAAAGACCAGGCTAAAGAACAATATTTAAACTATCCTCATGTTCTGGACAATAGTGACCGGAAAAATTTCAGTGTCGGTGTGGAAACAGCTTTAAAAGATGCCAAATCCGAGGCAGTTTTTATCGGCTCCAGCGACCTTTTAGATTTCCCCTTGGAATGGCCCGTCAACCTTATCAAAGATTATCAGGGTGAGCCGTTTTTAGGATACCTGATACCTGACAAAAACGACAACAGCAAAAAACACCTTTTCGGCATTTATAACAAAAAAACAATATCAGATATGGTAGCTGATAAAACCAATTCTGATATAATCAACCAACTGGTTCAATCCGGTAGACTTCTTCCGATACCATCGAACAACTAAATAAGTTATCAGTTTCTCATTTGGATTTAATTCAAGTGGGAATATAATTTTAATCAAAATGTTCAAATTGATCTAAAATATCTTATAAAGATATAATATATCTTATGAAGATATAATATCTCTCAGATTGACATTTCTGTTAAACCAATATACTTTTCTTTTTTAATATAAGGCATTCATGAATAAGTATTTTGATTTCACAAGTCGTCAGTTAAAATTTCTAACTGTCTTAACAATAATAACAGTTATCAGTGGAACTTTTATGCTCATTAAATCTTATGCCACCCCAACTGAAACATCTCCCAACATTGAAGTTTTCTCAGACTCCGATGAGCATTATCTTGGAATTTTTGTGCTGGATCCCAACACTGCCCCGGCTGATTCATTGGAACTGATTCCTGGGATTGGTAAAAAATTGGCTGATAGAATTTTAGAATACAGAAAAAATAATCGGTTTAAAAAAGAAGTTGATATTACCGAAATCAGAGGAATCGGGGCAAAGACATATGAATATATTAAACCTTACCTCAAAATTAAAAGATAATGAGTAATAGTATAATCAAGATAGGTCTGGATAAACGGGACAAAATGATTTATGCCGCCCGTGTAAAAACAGACAAAACACGCTTTGAAATTAAAGCCTTAATAAGGCTGAACTCTGAATTTCCATTAAAACATGATTTAATCGAAGATGGTGACCTTCATTTTGCTATACCGGATTCTCAGGCTATGTTAAAACAAATCAGAATTTCCCCTGAATCACAATACTCAACTCACGAACAAGCTAAATTTGAAATGATTCAATCAGTTTTAGAAGATGAATCTGTTTTTTCTTTTGAAAGCGAAGAGACATCACAAGCAAACAATATAATAGGGGCAATTTTCAGAAAAGAGAGATCTGATAAACTTATAGCCAGCTATAATGCCAATAATTTTGATAAAAATAGAATTAAAAAATTCAGAGTCAGATCTCTGGCGTTAGGTAAAGGATATCTCAATTTTTGCCACCCTGAAACAGGAGAATTAGCTTGTATTGCTGATTTCTGTAAAGAGGTTGTTTCAATTTGCTTGATTTATCAGAAAAAAATATTGAATGTAGCGTCAATTGACCTTCAAAAATTTGACTTCTTAAATGAGAATGATATCGATAAAATAACAATGGAATTCAAAACTATATTGAATTTTAAACTTTCTTCAATTTTTGATAAAGGGATAACTGTTCCCTTATCATCCCTGATGATAATTGGCGGAAATGAGCAATTAGTGAACAAATTTAGCGATTATTTCAAATTAAAACCATTTTTACCCAAAATTAACCATGGTTTCTTTTCTAATCCTAAAAAATTGGAACAAATACCCCTTCATAATTATTTAATTGCTTTAGGATTATCTGTCGATTAATCTTGCCAAACAATAAGTTATTACATATATTTAGTTGTTATTAATATATTTTTTTGAATTTTTTTTAGTGATTAAAGACAATAGACACAAAAAAGCTCTCTACCCAGGTACCTTTGATCCGGTTACCAACGGGCATATTTCCTTAATTGAGCGCGCCAGTAAAATGTTCGATGAACTAATTGTAGCTGTTGCTCAAAATGCAGGTAAGAATCCATTTTTCGAGTTTGAAGATCGCTTGAAACTAATGACCGATTCTATTAAAAAATTGAAATCGGATTCAAGAGTTAGAATAATTGGCTTTGATGGTTTGCTAGCAAATTTGGCTGAAGAATTAGAAGTAGATGCTATTGTTAGAGGCTTAAGAGCAGTTTCTGATTTTGAATATGAATTCCAGATGGCTCTTATGAATCGTAAACTTGCTCGGGAAGTAGAAACTGTATTTTTGATGCCGTCTCTTTCATGGGTCTATCTTTCATCAACAATGGTCAAAGATGTTGCGTGCAACGGAGGAGATGTTACTGAGCTTGTTCCCGTTTCGGTCAAACGTGCTTTTAAAAAAAGGCTGCCAACTGACAACAAATAATCAAATTATTAATCGAAAACAATATTTTGGAATAAATCTATTATGAGTGAAAACAAAACCGAACAAATTCAAATACCTCTTACAGAACTAATCAAAATTCGTAGAAATAAAGTTCTGGCTATGAGAGAAAAAGGAATTGATTCTTATCCATATAAGTATGAATACTCACATAAAATTAATGAATTATTAGATAAATTTGATGAACTATCTGAAAATGAAACATCGGTTAAAATTACCGGCAGAATCATGCTTAAGAGAAAAATGGGAAAAACCTTCTTTGCTGATCTCAGAGATAGTTCTGAACGAATCCAGATATATGTTCGCAAAGACGCTCTTGGTGATGACCTTTTTGACCTTTTTAATTCAACCGATTTGGGGGATATTATAGGTTG
>QNAD01000273.1 GCA_003641345.1 Candidatus Zixiibacteriota bacterium
AATCAGTTATGGCTTGTCAAAATATAACATTTACAGCCGATGTCACTGATCCCGAACATTCAACTATATATTATGGTATTACTGATGACCCTGATGGTTCAACTTTTGATGAAAATACCGGTGTTTTTAGCTGGACTCCCACTTCTGAAGATTTAGCGGGTGGTGGAGTTTATCCTATGACTATTACTGCTACTGATGGATGTGGGGCATTTGACAGTGATGATTTTACTATAACGGTTACGCCCGATGTTGACCCGACAATAACAGTTACTACATCGCAAACCATTACTATCTGTAAAACACTTTCATTTGATTTCTCTGCAGAAGACCCACAGGGCACAAATGTAACTCTGAGTGCTACTGGTCTTGATCCTGATGCGGTGTTTACAGACAATGGTGACGGTACAGGAAACATAACCTGGACACCGGAATCAAATGAAGCAGGAGATTACGATATTACTATCTTAGCTTCTGATGAATGCGGCGATGGACAAAGTTCAAAAATTGTAACAATTAATGTATTCGAAGACAGCGATCCTATTTTTACAAATATTGAAGATCAGTCAGTTAAAGCTTGTGAAGCTTTAACTTTTAGTCTTAATGCTTCTGATCCTGATGGTGATAATATCACTTTTAGGATGACCAGTACTCCTACGGGTGCAGTTATTGAAGAAAACACTTTTAGCTGGACACCAGTTGCCACAGATGTTGCCAGTAGCCCTTATACGGTTACCTTTTATGCAAAAGATGAATGTGGTTCTGAGGTTTCACAAGATGTGATTATCACTGTAAATGCCAATTCGGCTATTGATTTTGATAATGCGGCTGGTGAAATAGTTGATATTCCTGATGCTGTAGCTTGTAATCTTATCGAATTTACTTTTACTGCAACAGACCCTGAAGGTGTTGCACCAGTTTTTTCTGGTGGAAATCTTCCCGGTGATGCAGAAGTGACTAATGAAGGAAACAGAACCGGTAAATTTAGCTGGACGCCAACTGCAGATGATATTGGTGCATATACCGATATTGAAATTATAGTAAGTGATAATTGTAGTAATAGTGTAACTGAATTATTTGATATTACAGTTATTGATGATACAGATCCAACTATTACTTTTGTAGATGTAAATACTGATACAACTATAGTTGCCTGTCAGGAATTAACCTTTGATGTTACAGGTGACGATCCTGATGGGGTTGGTATTGATTCTATTGTGGTTGCTGATATTGATCTTCCCGGTGATGCCACATTTGATGGAACAACTTTCTTATGGACGCCAACTGCTGGCGATGTTGCAGTTGATCCTTATGAAATAACCTTTACAGCTTATGACGGTTGTGAATCTTCCACGGATTCCATTGTTACTATTACAGTTATTGATGATACAGATCCTGTTATTACTTTTGTAGAAGATGTAAATGTCGAACCTAATGTTGCGGCTAATAGTGACACAACAATTACTGCCTGTCAGGAGTTAACCTTTGATGTTACCGCAAATGACGATGCTGATAATGGTGAGATTGTTTCTATTGTAGAAACTAATCTTCCTACCGGTGCCACATTTGAAAATGGAACATTCTCATGGACACCAACTGCTGACGATGTTGCAGTTGATCCTTATGAAATAACCTTTACAGCTACCGATGGTTGTGGCTCAACTACTGAATCTGATGTAACAATCACTGTTGAAGCTAACTTAGCTCCAGAAATTTCTATTGTAGCAGCTGATACAGCCCATTCTGTAATAGAAGGTGCTACTGTTACATTTACTTTCTCAGCGTCTGATCCAACAGATGATGTAATAACATTTGATAAATTAGATGCTTCTCCTAATGTGCTACCTTTTGCTCCAGAAAATAATACTGTTACCTTTACGTGGGAAACAATAAGTGGTGATGCTGGAGTAGATTCACTTTGGTTAACTGCTACTGATGATTGTGGTTCTGCTGATACACAATTGGTAGTAGTAACAATCGAAGCCAACAGCCAGCCCGTATTTAATGAAGAGGGTATTCAGGCACAAATACCTGAAAGCCCGCAACAGGGTGATTCAATTATTATTGATATTGTTATTACCGATGTAAATATTCCAAGTTCAGGCAAATTGACAACCGAAAGTAATTCATTGTCGGGTAATACCGGTATCTTAATCTGGGTTGATACAGCTTCAATTCCGGACGATGAAACCAAATGGAGTTTGACTGACAATGGAGACGGAACGGCTAAATTTATTTGGGCAACTGATTCCTCGACTCAGGTTGGTAATCATACCCTCATTTTCTACGCCTCTGATGGAGTTGATCAAGTTTCATTTGAAGCTGTGGTCGGTATTATTACATCGGTTGAGGTGCTTGATGGAAATACTCTTCCAGAAGATTTCTATCTTTCGCAAAACTACCCTAACCCGTTCAATCCGGAAACAGAAATTCAGTTTGGTGTTCCGGAAAGAGCTCATGTATCGTTAGCAGTTTATAATGTTCTCGGTCAGAAAATTAAATCTCTTGTTGATGAAGTTCTTTCGGCTAATAGATACACTACTTATTGGGATGGTACAGATAATAATGGTTTAAGGGTCACATCAGGCATTTATTTCTACAAACTGGAAACTGACCAATACCATGAAACTAAAAAGATGATTATGATTAAATAAAATTAATCAATTTTAGATTTTAATAAAAAACCCTCGTTTAACGGGGGTTTTTTTATTGGAAAAAATTAATCAATCATCAATAGTAAACGTCTCTATTATTAATGAGTAACTTGAAAAATGCACAAAATCATCTGAACGATATCAATTATCTATATGAATTTCAGCGAGTTACGATGGATATAAAATGTGATAATTAATTCTTTCCTGTTGACAACTATCAGGAAATTGGCTATGTTGGTCGTTTAATTTAACGAAATACCGTTAAATCTATGATAATCAGAACCTTATAAGGCAATTTTATAAGGTAAAAAGAAGTTGGAAACTCTTTTTTAGGAGATTGGAGCTTACACTGGTTTGGTTGAGAGCAAATTTTTTGTCATTTGTTTAATCAATTAAAAATTAATGTAGTTAGCTCTTGAAATTAAGCGAGTTTGTATATATTATTGTCAAACTATTTGCGTCTGAATACTTGTCAGTTTGGGATGTGAATTGTATATTGAAATAATATTTTTTATGGTTTTTAGATTTGTTGGAGTTAAAAGAAAGAATTTAAATTTATTTTTTAAATAAAGATTTATGAAGACATTAGTGATTTTCGGTTGCTCTCAACACCGATTGACAGGTAAATAATTTTTTATGAATATGTGGAGACATGCTTTATGAAGCTTAAACAGCTAATAATTTTGTGTACAATTCTATTGTTCTCGTTTTCCGTTGTTACGGCAAACGAACATTACATTAGCGATGTTACAGGGTTAACAGCCGATGGAACAATCCCAACCGATGGTTCTACGGTTACATTTACAATAGGTTTAAATAATACCGGACCTGGCATTATATCCGGCAGTACAAACGGCTTTAGGATTTATTCACCTACTGATGCAGAGTGGACAACAACTGTACCGGATACTGCAGGTACTGGTATAACACGTGCTATGTATGATGGCGGTCTTTTTATCAATGAATTTAGTA
>QNAD01000274.1 GCA_003641345.1 Candidatus Zixiibacteriota bacterium
AATTGTTCTTCCGGGAAATGTTAATTTTATTTTTACCCAGTCGCCTTTTTCGTCACGAACAGGCACAACCGGCAAATGCGATAATTTTTGAGCTGAATAAATTTCTTTTTGTTCACCACGGGAAGAAATTTCTTGTTCAAAATATCCATAGCGATAGAGCAATCCGACACCCACAAAGTTCCTATGATCATCACTGGCCTGTTTTAGATAATCTCCTGCAAGAATTCCCAGTCCCCCCGAATAAATCCGGACAGAATGATGAAGCCCGTATTCCATACTGAAATAGGCAATTAAATCTCCTTTTTTAAGCTTTCGTTTTTCGAGATATTCCTGAAATTCCTGATAAACATAATTTAACTTGTCTTGGAAATTTTTATTCTTTCCCAATTTCTTAAAATCGTCAAAATCCAAAATTTCCAACAGATGAACAGGGTTTTGCTTGCATTCGTTCCATTTTTCAGGACTGGCAAGACGAAATAATTCACTTGCCTCATCGTGCCACGACCACCATAAGTTATTGGCAATTTCCTGAAGCGACTTAAATTTTTCAGGAAGTTTTGATTTTACCAATACTTTTTTCCAATCCGGTTGGTTCTCCACAGGTATTGCAAAATCATGAATTGCCAATTTGGAGGCATAAGCAAAGAAACGATCTTTACTTTTTGTTATTGCCTGATTATACGCCAAGTAATAATTATTGATAAGGTTTTCCCATAACGCTTTTAAGGCAATAGCTTTGGCATTTTCACCAATTTCCTGAATTTCATCAGGTTGTTTTTGCAAAAAACCAAGAATTATTTGTTTAATATCTTCTACAACTTCTTTATCGTTAAAATCATCTCGTTGGACAATAGATACTGATTTGTTTTCAATGTCATGCAAAGAATTTACCCAATGTGAAAATCCTGCCAGCGTAGTAGTAATGGTCGGTATTTTAAAAGCAATGCTCTCAAGTGGTGTATATCCCCACGGCTCATAATAAGAAGGATAAACCGTAAGGTCAAAAGCAGGCAATAAATCGTAATAAGGAATATTGATAATACCATCTTTCCCGTTAAGATATACAGGAGAAAAGACAACTTTTACATTTTGGTTTATCCCGTTGTTCAAATTGGATTGAAACAATCGCTGTAAAACAGGATCCGCTTCTTTTTCAAACAAATAGTGGGTTAAATAGCACGAAGTAATTGGATTTTCTAAATTCTCGTTGTGGATTCGCTCAAGAATTTCCATGCGTGGACCTGCATGTCCAGCAGGAACTAAAATAAAAGCAACAATCGTTCTCGGAGGAGACTTTATCTGATTAAGAGCTTCAATAAATAAATCAAGACCTTTGTTTTTCAACTCATATCGTCCACTAATATTGACAAATAATGCATCGTCTGGAATTTGTTGATTGATAATTGCCTGTACAACAGCTTTTAATCTTTTTCGTCCTTTTATTCTTTGCGAAAGCCATGTTTTATCATCTGGCAGTAAATCTTTTTCAAAACCGTTGGGTGTAATGACATTAGCAGGAATTTCCAGAAATTTTCGACATTCATTATTCGTAAGTTCACTTACTGTTGTTAAAACATCTGCTTCATTGGCAGCAATTTTTTCAAGCGATTGTTTTGCCTGTACGCTAAATTGTTTTGCCAAAGCTTCTGTATCCAATTTCTCCAAACCACTATACAGAGGAAGATTATTTCCGGCTATAGAACGCCCCATAACTGTTGCATGTGTAGTAAATACTGTTGCAATTTGGGGAACCCGCTCTTTTAAAAACAAGATACCGGAACTTGTCATCCACTCATGAAATTGAGCAACAATAGTATCTTTTGATGAAACAAAAAAGTGATAATAGCTCTCAATTACTTTTCCTGCAGCATAGCCGAACATTACGGGCTCTACATAATCCCATCCGCCAGTCAGAGAATCCAACTTAAATTTTTCCCAAAACTCAGCAAAAATTTTATCTTTTAACTCAAAAAAAGAGGAAAAATTAACTAAAATAACAATCGGATTACCGGGAATCTTCCATCGACCAATCTTAAAATCTAATCCCTCGGAAAATGCTTTTTGTTTCCAAGCCAAAAGTAAGCTTTGATCTTCTTCAAATTCCGGATTCCCCTCAACATCCTGCCATATACCAGGACCAACCAGCATAAAATTATCTCCAAACTGCTTTTGTAAAGTCCGTGCCTTACTGGAAATCACCGTATGAATTCCGCCTACTTTATTACATACCTCCCAAGAAACTTCAAACAAATAATCCGGATTAGTCATAAATAAAAATTTTTACAAATTTACTTTAACCACGAAAACAAAAATTAAAAATTGTAATTTGTTTGTATATTTTAAGAAAATGATGATTTAGCAAAAAGCCATTTTCCCTACTTTGTCTCTACATGAAGAAGCACAAGACAACCATAATCGGCTAAAACACAAAAACATACAAACATACCCATTTTCATCTTTTTTTTCTATTGTTATTTTTAAAGAGATTTACGATATATTTGTAACATAAATTAAAATTAATTAATATATCTTTAAAAAAAATTTTAACTAAATTTATTACTTATGAAAAAAATTTATTTATTTTTTATAGCAATGGGATTAAGTCTGTTGGTCTTCTCTCAAACAGATATCCTTACTGAAGATTTTGAAGGTACATCAGGAACCACCCCACCAACCGGATGGACGAGAACATCTAATGGTGTTGGTTGGAAATTTGGCAATAATTTAAGTAGCAGTTATTGGTCAATACCGTCTCACACTGTCTATGCAGCATCAAACGATGATGATGCAGGATCCAGTAATGATGGTAGTGTGGACTATCTAATTACACCGGCACTTGACTTATCCAGTTATTCTGCTATCCTTTTAGATTTTGCCGAATTTTTAGATGGTAGTTATGGACAATCTGCCTCTGTTGAAGTTTCTACAAATGGAGGAACCACATGGACCAATATTTTAGATGTTTCTGCCGAAACCAACTGGACAACGATAACAGTTTCTTTGTCGGCCTATGCAGGACAATCAAATGTGATGGTTGGATTTCACGCAAATGATAATGGACAGTGGGCCAGCGGATGGGCTATTGATGATGTCCACATTTATGAGCCGGCTCCTTATGATGCTGCAATGGTATCTATCAATACAGCACCTTATGTTGCTGCCGGAAATGTTAATCTCGAAGGAACACTTCAGAATATGGGCTCACAAGTTTTGACCTCTGTTGATATAATCTGGACAGCCGATGGTGGAATAACAACCCATACATACAATCTAACAGGCATTAATGTAGCTGCTGCTGAGACTTATAATTTTACACATTCAATCCCCGCAGATATGGCAATAACACAAGGATATAATATAACAATGTGGGTTGAGAATCCCTGTGGAAATACAGATTCCGAGAATTCGAACGACACTGTTTCAAAAAATATTTTTTCTTTAAGCCAAATTCCAAAAAAATTTGTTGTTGGTGAAGAAACAGGTGGCACATGGTGTGGTTGGTGTCCAAGAGGATTAGTCGCCCTGAAAGATATGGCTCATTATTATCCCGATTCATGGATCGGTATTTCAATACATAATGGAGATCCAATGGTTTGTACTACTTACGATAATGCTATGTCAA
>QNAD01000275.1 GCA_003641345.1 Candidatus Zixiibacteriota bacterium
GGCCATGTGCCATTTATGTTGTTATCTGTATTGTTATTAATCGGCCTGTTTTATTATTTAAGGAATAAAATCAACTGGGCTGTTTTAATTGGGCTTGTCGCCGTAGGTGCATTATTACAAAGTTTCAGTTCTTATTTTTTACTAGCACCAATACTCACCGGAGTCATAATTATTTTAGGAATACTTTCTAAAAAATACAAATTCAGGTTCCAATGGAAAATTGGACTTACTATTATTATTATTTCAGCTATAGGCTTATCGGTTCACGCTTTTATTCCTATTAGGTCTGAGTTAAACCCTCGTATAGATGAAAACAATCCTTCTCGTGATTGGCAGACATTTGTTGATTATCTGGACCGAAAACAATACGGACAGATGAGTATGATAGAGCGGATGTTCAAACGTCGGGGACTGTTAAGCAACCAATTCGGACGCCACCCGCATATGGGATTCTGGTCATATTTCGAAGAACAGTATTCAAATACAGGTGTGACATTTATTTTTCCTTTCTTTGCGTTAGGATTATTAGGGATGATAGTTGCTATTCGAAAGAGGCTTGAAATAGGATTGCCATTTTTTACCCTGTTTTTGATAACTTCTATGGGTTTGGTTTTGTATATGAATTTTGCCGATGGTACCCAATATAGTTTTAATACCGGTGATGCCTACCTGGAAGTTCGTAACCGTGATTATTTCTTCACTCCGGCTTTTGTCTTTTTTGGAATAGCTATGGGATTAGGCATATCTGCATTAATGCAAATAATCAAAGAAAAATTTGATGCATCAAACCCATCGCTGTCCAAATCTTTAGTTTATCTTTCAGGTATAATGGTTTTGCTTCCAGGATTTGCACTTGGAAATAATTATCATGCCTGTGACAGATCTCAAAATTATATTCCTTATAATTATGCCGCTAATATACTCGATACCTGTGAACCTAATTCTATTCTGTTCACATCGGGCGACAATGACACTTTCCCCGTTTGGTGTCTTCAGGAAGTTTATAATTACCGTAAAGATGTACGGGTAGTAAATTTATCTCTTTTGAATACAGACTGGTATGTTGATCAGATGAAAAACAGATATGATGTTCCTATCTCACTGACTGAGGAACAAATTCTCTGGTATAATTTTGAAACCTCTCAAGGAGTTGGTAAACGACCATCAAAACCGTTTTATGATAGAGCACGAAAGCGTCAAACATATTTAGTCCCCACACGACACGAAAATCGCTTAGTTAAAGTTCAGGACATGATGGTTGATGAAATATTTATTGAATCACTGATTAAAGATGATTCTGGAGATGGCTGGACTCTCAAACAACCTATCTATTTTAGTTCTGCACCATACGCTGAATCTCCATTAAAACTCAGAGACAGGGCTAATGCCGTTGGTTTGCTTTACAAAATTGAACCAAATCCAAACCCTCGTCTTATCGACGTCAATACCGGATACGATATGTATATGAATAAGTATAAGTTTGATGGTTATGAAAATTCCGAAGTCTATCGGGATGAAAACGCAACCGGTGTATTTCTTGGAGTTGGAATCAATGCCATTAGGATTTATAATGAACTTATAAATTCCAACGATAACGAACGGGCAACTAAATTAGCAGAAAAAATTATTTCTGTCTATCCGGAATACTGGCAAATGTATATGCTTTTGGCAGATGAATACAGCAAAAAAGGAGACACAACAAAAGTAAGAGAATTATTTACTTCTCTCGTTGACACTCTTGATGCTTTTCTTGCTTCTAACGAAGAAAATATATTTTACAGGCAGGATCTTGGATTAGCTTATGTTGAACTTGGTCGCCTTGATAATGATAATACCCTGACTGAAAAGGGAGTAAAATATTTGTGGGATGCTTTTGCCGCCAATCCAAATAGTAATTATGCTTTTAGAAAATTATACTCAAGTTTAGTTGAACTTGGGAGATTTTCTGAAATTCAACAAGCGGCTAAAATGTATGCTGAATACAAAATCAATTTAAAAGACCCAATCCTGCAACAAATGCTTGGTTCCTCTCCTCCAAGTGGAATGTATGCCCCGTAAAATTAACAAGCCCGCACCTTGTGCGGGCTTAGAGTATCATCAAAGAATTTTAAAAAGTTATGTTGTGTCGGGTCCCAAACAGAACTTTTTCAGGCTCTATTTTTTTATCCGATTAATTTATAATCGTTACAACGACAATAATAACCTTCAGATAATTCCATCATCTGCTCGTTGATAAAATCATTGCGAATAGTTTTAATATCAGAATGATAACGGTTGATGATTTTATTAAGGTCAGATTCGGAATATTTTAGATTGGGCTCAAATTGAGCTAAAATATATTCCAGAAGATATTTTTTTTTATTAGTTTTAAGCATCAACTTACCAGTTTTATCTTCAGATATTATTTGTTTTTTTGTCTGTTTTTTACTCTGCTTACCTTTTTCATTTACATTGTTTTCTAACCAGTCAAAAACCGATTGCTCCGGGATTCGCCAATCTTTCCCAATTTTATAAGCTCTGATTTCACCTGATTGAATTTTACGAGTGATAACCTGAGTATTCATTTTCAATTTTTTAGCAAGTTCGGCTGTTGTAAAAAATTCAGTGTTTTTAATAAATCCTTCATTGTAATGCATCGATGCAACTCCTTTTGTAGTATTACCCGAAAAGAAATAATTTTTTATATAATAATTCAATTAGTTTTTTCAATATTATTAATATTTTTAAATATTTTCACCTTTTTATCAATAGCTTTGATTGTCTTTATTCGGTTATCAGACATAATTTCCCAAATGATTTTATGGATATATGTACTTGTTGTGTTGATATGGGGTTCAACATGGATGGGGATTAAAATCGGGTTAGAAGATGCTCCTCCATTTATATCTTTATCAATGAGATATATTTTATCTATAGCAATTTTATATTCAATAATTTTATTTAACAAATACAGGTTTCCCACTACCAACTTCAGAGGTTTATTAAAATTAGCATACCCCGGGCTATATATCTATGGAGGGAGTTATATTTTTGTATATCTTGGAGAATTGTATATCTCATCCTCGCTCACATCTGTATTATATAGCTCGTTTCCTTTTTTTGTAGCAATTCTATCAACTCTTGTTTTTAAAACAGAAAAATTATCAAGAATTTCTTGGTTAGGTTTGATATTAGGTTTTTTGGGAATTATCACAATTTTTTATGATTCTCTTCAATTTTCAGGGAATCTGCTTATAGGATGTTCTTTGGTTCTTTTATCTGCATTTGTTGCCAGTTATGGAGTTATTATCCATAAGAAAAAATTTTCATTCGAAAATATTTATATATCTACTGCTCTTCAAATGTCATTTGGATTAATCCCCATGATTCTTGGAGCATTGTTATTTGAAAATTTATCGGATTTCAATTTTACATATAAATCTGTAGGAGCAATTATTTATTTATCTTTGTTTGGATCTGTTATTGCTTTTTTAGGTTACTACTGGTTATTGCGTCATATTACTGCCGTCAAAATATCTCAGATGGAATTTATAACACCAATTGTTGCTATTTTTATAGGAGTAGGATTTTTCGGAGAAACGTTACCAACCAGAACCTGGATTGGTTCTGGAATTATTTTA
>QNAD01000276.1 GCA_003641345.1 Candidatus Zixiibacteriota bacterium
ACGAATACCGGGGCGAAAAACCATTCAGAAATGTTTATTTTACAGGTATTGTCCGTGACAAACAGCATCGGAAAATGTCTAAATCTTTGGGGAATTCCCCCGATCCCATTGAGTTAATGAAGCAATACGGTGCCGATGGTGTACGAGTAGGAATGCTTTTATGTTCGCCCGCAGGCAACGACTTATTGTTTGATGAAGGATTAGTGGAACAAGGCAGAAACTTTTCAAATAAAATATGGAATGCCTTCCGCTTAGTTAAATCATGGGAAATAGACGACTCTTTATTACAACCGGAAAATTCTAAACAAGCTATTTTTTGGTTCAACGAACAGTTGAAAGAATCAACAGCACAAATAAAAAAAGGTATCGAAAATTACAAATTGTCTGAAGCCCTGATGACAAACTATACACTGTTTTGGGACGATTTTGCTTCGTGGTATCTTGAAGCCATTAAGCCAACTTATGGGCAACCCATTGACAAAACAACCTACGAACAAACTATTGGATTTTTCAATATATTGCTAAAATTACTCCATCCGTTTATTCCGTTTATTACGGAAGAACTTTTTCATGAATTAAACGAAATACCGGCAACAGAATCTATTTCATTTCAGCAATTTCCACAAAATATTGATTTTGAAAAAACAGTCATTGACAAATTTTCCGATATCAAGGAAATTGTTTCACAGGTAAGAAATATCAGGCAAAAGAATCAGATTTCACCCAAAGAAAGGTTATCATTATCTATTTTAAACAAGAATTTTTCAAAAAATTTTATTCAGGTATTGGAAAAATTGGGTAACTTGTCGGAAATTTCTTTTCCGGAAACTAAACCTGAAAATGCAACTGCTTTTATGGTTGGTGCCACAGAATGTTTTGTCCCGCTAAACAAAATGATTGATGTGGCAGCAGAACAAGAGAAACTGGAAGAAGAGTTAAAGTATAATAAAGGATTTTTGAATACGGTAATGAAAAAATTAAATAACAAGAATTTTGTAGAAAATGCACCGGCAACAGTCATCGAAAAAGAAGAACAAAAAAAAGCCGATGCCTTATCAAAAATAGAAGCCATTGAGAAACAGTTAAAAGAATTAATGATTAAAAAATAAAAGATGAAAAAAATTATTGTCCCTGTTGACTTCTCTCCCAATGCTTGTAATGCTTTGCAATATGCCATTAATTTTGCCAATAAAGTTGGCGCAAGTATCAGAATCATTTTCGTCAAGAAAGACAAAAATTACGAAAATCGATTTATGGTTAAAGAGTTTGCCAATTCAGGAATTTCAAAAGCGGAAGATCTTTTGAAAAAAATTGTTGACGAAAATCAATCGAAGTTAAAAACGGAATTTGAGTACAGTGTCCGTCACGGTAATATTGCCGAAGAAATCACTAACGAAGCCAAATATAATGATGCCTATATGATAATTATGGGGACACACGGAGCTTCGGGCTTTCAAGAATTTTGGATGGGCAGTAATGCATTTCGAGTTGTTAGTTCTGCTCCTTGCCCTGTAATTACCGTTCCTGACAAATATAAAATCAAAAAAATTGATAAAATTGTTCTGCCTATTGACATGTCAGTAGCAACACGGGAAAAAGTTAATTTTACGGCAGAACTGGCACAAACATTTAATTCCAAAATACTTATCGCTGGAGTTTCCGAGGGAAATTACCCAAGAGTGGTTAATAAAATCAAGAAATATGTCGAACAGGTTGAAAAGTTGCTCGATTCTAAGAAAATCGAAAACGAATCATTCCAACTATCCGGCAAGAATATTGCAGACACTATCATAGATTTTTCTTACGAAAACAAGGCACGGTTAATTTCAATTATGACGGAACAAGTGCCAAATATTGCCAATGCCATTATGGGAACCTACGCCCAGCAGACAGTTAACCATTCCAATATTCCCGTATTATCTATTCGACCTAAAATCAATTAGCCATGAGAAAACTTTTTTATATCATCTTTTCCCTGTGGTGTATTTTTGGATTTTCACAAACACCACCACAAACCGGAGACACAAACGACCAAACAATTTTTGAATCGTTAGAATCACAGGGTGCTGAAGTGGGAAAAGTAACAATTGAACAACCATTTAGTATTAAAAATTTAGTGAGTCAGCAAGTTGATTTTAACAGCAAATTTATTGGGTCACGGGGATATCGTATTCAAGTCGGTTTTTTCTCGGGCAATAAAGGTCGTGAAAAAGCATATCAAACAAAATCTAAAATTGTTACACAACTCCCCGATTATGACACATACATTGTGTTTCTTCAACCTTATTTTAAAGTCCGCCTAGGTGATTTTTTCACTAAAAGTCAAGCACTGAAAGCTTTGCAGGAAATAAAAAAAACTTATCCCAGTGCTTTTATTGTAGATGATTTGATTCATTTTAAGTAATTCCGATGGACTTGGTTGATTTACAAAAAACTGCCAAAAAAATTCGTGCAGATGTGCTTACAATGCTTTCCGAAGCCGGTTCCGGTCATTTGGGTGGTTCACTGGGATTAGCCGACATT
Source organism: Candidatus Zixiibacteriota bacterium (assembly GCA_003641345.1). Next base: position 2,524 of record QNAD01000276.1, read on the forward strand.
TTTACGGCACTCTATTTTGATGTTTTAAATATTAATCCGGAAAATCCGGAATTGGAAAACCGTGATCGTTTGGTGCTATCCATCGGACATGTAGCTCCTGTATTATATGCTACACTTGCACAACGGGGATTTTTTCCCGTAGAAGAACTCCTTTCGTTACGAAAAATAGGAAGTCGACTTCAGGGACATGCTACTACACTGGTTCCGGGCGTTGAGGTTTCTACCGGCTCTCTCGGACAAGGTTTGTCCATTGCTACGGGGATGGCACTGGCAGCCAAATCGGATAATCTACCGTGGCATGTTTTTTCTATTCATGGGGATGGCGAATTGCAGGAAGGACAAATATGGGAAGCTGCAATGACTGCCGGTAAATATAAATTGAATAATCTAATTGCCATTGTGGATAGGAACAAATTGCAGATTGATGGCAAAACAGAAACCGTAATGCCACTAGAACCGTTAGCAAACAAATGGTTGTCGTTTGGTTGGCAAGTAATTGAAACCAACGGAAACCACATGGAATCTGTTTTGACAGCATTGAAAATGGCTACAAGTTCCGAAGAAAAACCCACTCTAATTATTGCTAATACCACAATGGGTAAAGGCGTAAGATCTATTGAGAATAATCCCGAATGGCATGGCAAATCACCATCGAAAGAACAATTAAAATCTTTTTTAGAAGAATTATAATTAAAAACATTCTAGTAAAAAAAGAGCCAATAAAAAAAATTAAGATGGTTTTTATTCCCGACAATAAGAATTTTCTCGAAAATCAAAAAAGGATTCAACATTGTCGGAAATTATCTTGTGGGAATATTTACGGACAGGAAAGATGAAAGGATATAAGTCGGGATTTCCCGCATTACTGCCCACGACTCATCGCTTATTCATACAATTCGCTTTGCTTTTGTATGAATAATGCGGGTTAATTGGTAGGTAGTTTTATTTTAGGTATTTAGATGCTTTTTGTAGCACCACAAAAAACTTCTTCAACAATGCTCGACACAAAAAAAGTCAAAAAGGAAAAAATTAATCTGAACCAGTTAAATTTTTTGTAACTTTGTGTTCCCAAAATCTTAACAACCA
>QNAD01000277.1 GCA_003641345.1 Candidatus Zixiibacteriota bacterium
TAATAACTTTCATTTTGGTAATTACAAATATCGGATATAGAAATGCCAACAAGCTCATGGAAAAAATGATAATAGCTTGATTGACAAAAATATGCCAATCTAAAATAGAAGGCATAATTGGTTCTATACCAAATTTTACCATTGCTTCGGCTGCTGTGCCGGTTAGTCGAATCGGATGTGTTACCATATACCAAATTACAGGGCTGGCAATAATACTTCCTACAATAATTCCTGTTAATCCAAGAAAAAATGTCTCATAAAAAAGTGTAGTAATAACTTTTCGTTTATGCATCCCGATAGCAATTAGTATTCCCAATTCGTGGAGGCGTTCTGCAACCATCATAATAACGGTGCCTAGAATGCCGAAACCGATAATCATATATAATATTGCCAACATCACGATACCTCCTGAGCGGTCACTTTCAATTTGCTGAACCAATTCCGGTTGCATCTCCCGCCAGTTCATTACCGAAAGGTCATATTTTTTGATTTTATTTGCTATAGATTGTTGAACTATTGGCATATTATCTTTTGAAACATCAATAACGCATGAGGTCAACTGGTCTTCTGCCGAATAAAACGACTGTGCTAAACTTAGTGGCATATATACCATACTCTTGTTGAGTTTTGGTGATGGCAATCGAACAATGCCCGTTATTCTAAATTGATCTGCGGCACCAACACCATGATAACCTTGTCCGAGAAAAACAATTGTGTCGCCAACATCCAATTGAAGATATTTAGCTAATTTCTCAGCTAATAAAACCCCCGAATCATTTGGTGTTAAGTAATTTCCTTTAATAATTTTTTTTGAGATTGATGTCATTTCATCTTCTTTTGCGGGATTGGTACCTACAATCAGAATTCCTTTGGTGCGTTTGCCGGCAGAGGCAAGGGCAAATCCTTCCAATCGGGGAATATATCCTTTTACTTCCGGAATGGAATTAATTGTTGTTAATAGCGAATCGGTAAAGGCAAATGTATTGTCAATGCTCTTTTTTGCCCAATAATCTTTTTCGTGAATTTGCAAATAACCACTATATGATTTGACAACATTTTTTATCATATTGCCATAGCTGCCTTCTTGCATTGACCGCATGACCAAGGCAAAGAATACTGCAAAAATAATGGATGCAATGGTAATAAACGATCGTCGTTTGTTTCGCCAAAGGTTCCGCCACGCTATTTTTATTAATTTACCCATGGTAAAAATTTATTGATTCTTATTCTGTTTTTTGTTACTCTTTTGCGATTCCCATATCCGGTGGAGTTTTTTTCCCCTTAGAAAAGAGCTTGTCCCGAAGTTCTTTCGGGAGGGAATGAGGGGGTTGTATATTTGCTGTTCATTTGTCCGTTATTAATAATTTAATCGAAATGATTTATTTTTTTGGAAATGCTAAATTGATTCCTTTTTTCATGTTTTGTTGCGAGAAGAAATTACTATCTATAGCAATATCAAAAATTACTGTTTTTAGGAAAACGACTGTTTTCTTTTTAGGATTGTCGGCAGGAACAATCTCTAATTTGGAAGGTAACATTCTACCCCCCATCATCTTTATTTCGGAACCTGCTTCTGTTTTTATTAGTTCATCATCTTCATCGTAGTACATGGATTTCAGTTGCAAAAAATCTTTTTTGTCAATCCATTTGATAACTTTTCCCCAAATTACAGCAGCGTTTTCTTTGGGAGTCATCTCAATTTTCCAGCATTCGCGACCACTGACAGTTTCTGTGCCGATAATTTTATGGGTATAATCGTTCACTATGGATGATTCTTTCAGAATATCGTCGTTGGTATAATCGGAGCCCATCCAACCTTGCGACATCATTGACGGTGGTAATTTTATTAAACGGTTTATTTTCGGGTTCCATGTCCACATTTCATTCTGTCGTTTCAGAAAAGTTTGTCCTTTTTCTTTGGCTGGGTCGGTAATTAGTGTCAATGAATATTCTCTGCCTTTACTACAAGTTTTAAACGAAACGGTGCGGGTCCATTTCGGGCGAATGATTTGCATCTCCATTTCCATGTAGCTTGTTTTGCCCTGCATTTTGTCATTGGCTTTTTTGATGATTTGTGTGGCAGTGAGTGTTTGCGAATTGCCTGAAAAAGTCAGAATTGCCGTAATAATCAGTAACCAAAATGTTTTCATTTTTATATGTTTTTTTGAGTTAGAACTAATAGTTTATAGTATCTTCTATTATTTTATTTCTGTTTCCAACATCAATTTGTCACCAATAAATGCCTGTAAAATATCTTTTTCACTGACTTTTCCGACACCTTCGGGTGTTCCCGTATATATCAAATCACCTGTTTTGAACGAAACAAATCGCGAGACGAAAGCAATAATTTTTTCAAACGAGAAAATCAAATCTTTGGTATTGCCCTGTTGGACTGTTTGCCCGTTTTTCTCCATTTTAAATGAAATATTTTTTAAGTCGGTAAAACTTTCCGGTGGCAAAAACGACGGGCTGATAGCTGCCGAATAGTCAAATGCTTTGGCTGCTTCCCACGGTAATCCTTTTGCTTTTAGTTTGTTCTGCAGGTCGCGTGCCGTGAAGTCAAATCCTATGCCGATGCCGTCAATATGCGACAGGGCAAATTTTTCGGGAATAGCTTTGCCTACTTTACCAATTCGCAGTACAATTTCTGTTTCGTAATGTATTTCTTCCGAGAAGTCGGGCAGGTAAAACGGTTGATTATTCCTAAGTAAAGCGGTTTCCGGTTTCATGAAGAATACCGGCTCCGCAGGCACAGCATTTTTTAGTTCTTTGGCGTGATTGATGTAATTTCTGCCGATTGCTATTATTTTCATTTTGCTAGTGTCTTTTCGTAAAAAAGATATTGAATTTATTGAAGTTAGCTGCTGCATTGACTACACGGCGGTAGTCTTCCCATACCGATTTCGGATATGAAACACCTTGATACCATTCGCGAATGGTTATAATTATTTTATTGTTTTCTGTTTTATATGAAGAAATAAAAGCAAAAAGTGTATCCGATTTTTCAGTATATATCTCACTATAATTAAGTTGATCTAAATTGCTTGCTACATAGTTTTCCGGATATGTTACTGTTATTGTTCGCAGGTAACCGTGAGCAAACTGAAATTCTAAATCGTAATTCCGTTCTTTTTCCTTGTAAAGTTCCATTTGTTCGCCAATAAGTTTACCAACATTAAATAAGCGTTTTTCGCCGGCATTTTCAATAAATTTGTCGGTTATGATGGTGCCTGATGCTATCAATGGTTTTATACCTAAGTATTTGCCGCCTGTATTTTCTATTTTAAAATTATCCACGGTTTCTTCGGAGCCAATACGGTTAAGCAGAATATCTTTTGATATCTCGTCCTGTTTTTCCTCGTCTTTTATTAAATCAAATGCCGGTTGAATATATGCTGCATTATAGCCATAAAGTGTATTTTTTATTTTAAGGGTGGTTTCGGAAAAATCCTCATCAATTGTTACACTCATATTCATTTTTTCTTCTGACTGCTTATATGATACTGCCGGAATAAATTTAACTTTCCCGATACCCGACGAAAAATCACCTACACTAACTTCTTTGATAAATAGTCCGTAAGTATTTACAAAGTCAACAGGTGGAAA
>QNAD01000278.1 GCA_003641345.1 Candidatus Zixiibacteriota bacterium
AGCCGATGACGGTGCCATATGTGACAGACGATCAAGTTCTTTACGTGCAGCTTCTTCGGAAAATTTCGGCATTTTGGCTTCTTTAATTTTTCTCTCAAATTCACCTATCTCTGAACTGTCATCCCCGTGTCCTAATTCTTTTTTTATCGCTTTTAATTGTTCTCTGAGAATATAATCACGCTGAGTTTTTCCTAATTCAGAAGCTGCCTTTTCCTGTATCTGCTGTGATAATTGAAGAACTTCAATTTCCTTTTGAAGCATCTGATAGAGATTTTGCATTCTCTTTTCAATATCCAACTCCTGTAAAATTTTCTGTTTTTGCTCAATCGAGATATTTAGATTCGATGCAACATAATCAACTAATTTGGAAGGTGCATCCTGATTGACAGCTGAAATATGGAACTCCTCGGTAAGATAAGGTGCTAACAATCCAAGATTTTTAACGGCATCCATTAAGTTTCTTTGGAAAGCTTCCATACGAACATTGTCAGTCGTGTTCTCTTCCAATTCTTCAACTTCAGCAGCAAGGTAAGGAGTATTAGAAACAAATTTTTTAATTTTAATTCTGCTTAATCCCTGAATAAGGAAACGTACCGACCCATCCGGAAACCTGAGCATTTTAAGAATATTGCCAGAGGTTCCAATTTCATAAATATCATCAGTACCAGGATTTTCAACATTTGGGTCTTTTTGCAAAAACAGCCCAATTCTGGATCCGCGCATAAGTGCGTCATCAACAAGACGAGTTTGCTCAACGTCCTGAATCATAAGCGGTACAACCAGATAAGGATATACTATGTTACTTTTCAGAGGAAGGATTGAGACTACCTGATTTGAATTCTTTTTATTATTATTTATTTTTTCTTTTGTATCCATCGTCATAAAATATTCACCTGTTTATATTTAACATATATTTATATATATCGGATAAAATGCTTATCCTGCAAGTAGTTTACCTAATTTTTTTGATTAAACATTAAAGCGGAAAAGGATAATATCGCCATCTTTAACAATATATTCTTTCCCCTCGAGTCGTGTTTTTCCAGCCGCTTTTAGAGCCGCCGGAGTTTTAAATTCAAGATAATCGGCATATGATGTAACTTCGGCTCTTATAAAACCCCGTTCAATATCGCTGTGTATTACTCCGGCTGATTTCTGAGCATTAGTTCCATTTCTAATAGTCCATGCTCTGACTTCCGGTTCGCCTACTGTGATATAAGATATTAGGCCGAGAAGTTCATACGACTTTTGAACAACTAAATCAACAGCTGGAGTTTTTATCCCAAGATCATCAAGAAACATATTCTTTTCGTCTTCTTCAAGCCCAACCAATTCCATTTCAATTTTACCACACATAACTGCAATATCTCTTTTGCCTGCCTGCACAAAAGATTCGTACTCTTTGCTTATACCATCAATCTTATCCAGTTTATCTTCGCTAATATTTAAAACAATCAAAAGCGGTTTCTGGGTAAGAAACATATAACCACGGAGAGATTTTTCTTCATCGTTCGTTAAATCAAGATCAATCAACGGTTTTTCTTCTTCCAAAAACTGGTAACATTTTTTTAGCAAATCAAGTTCTTTGGTTTCCGTTTTATCTCCGGTAACTTTGATTTTTTTGGCTTTCTTCTCCATGTTACTTTCAAGAAGAGTCATGTCAGCCAACAGCATCTCATCGAGTAAAGCATGTATGTCAGATTTGGGATTGGCATCATCGGAATAAGCATCAATAACCAACATTAGCGTTTCCATCAGTCTTATATCAGGATTTATTTCAAATTTATCAGCAGATTTCCCTTTGCCACTAAACCCCGGTGCATCCAGAAATGAAATTTCGGCATAAGTAGTTTTTTTAGGGTTTATCATTTCAGTGAGAATATCAATTCTTTCATCCGGTACTTTTATAATAGCCCGATGAACAGCTTTGCTAAAATCCCCTACTGCTTCCTGCATTCCAGCTGCCGCATTAAAGACGGTTGTTTTGCCGCATTGTGGTTTTCCAATAATTCCTAATTTCATAGTCCATAAATGTAAGTTAAAGGGTTAGAGTAGGCAAGAGATAGATTATTTCTTTTTAACCAATGATCTGAGAACTTTGAGGTTTTTAATATCATCTTCTAATGTCTCATCTTTGGGGGTTTCCAAAATCATCGGCACTTTTTTCAATCTACTGTCATTGACAAAATTACGGAATGCCTCAAGCCCTATTTCACCCTGCCCAATATGCTCATGGCGGTCTTTTTTGGAACCGAATTCTTTTTTACTGTCATTCATGTGGATAATTTTGAGTTTACCCAGACCAATAATATCATCGAACTGCTTCATCGTTTTTTTATAATCTTTTGGTTCAATTATCGGATAACCGGCGGCGAAAATATGGCAGGTATCAATACATACTCCAACATGGTCTTTGTCTTCAACATTATCAATAATATATCCCAGTTGCTCAAAAGTATATCCAAGATTAGTACCCTGGCCAGCTGTTGTTTCTAAAAGCAGGAGCACATTATTATCTTTTAAATTTTCAAATATCTTATTGATATTCTTAACAATAGCATTCAATCCGGCTTCTTCTCCTGAACCAACATGAGAACCGGGATGAAAAACCAGACCGGGGATTTTCAGAAGCTCACACCGTTCCATTTCTTCTTTTAAGGCATTGTATGATTTTTCATTTAACTCTGCAACCGGTGATGCAATATTGATTAGATATGAAGAATGTGAACAGGCAACAGATACCCCTAATTCATCCTGCATTTTAAAATACTTTTCAATTTCATCATCAACTAATTTTTTAGCCCGCCATTGGCTGTTAGATTTGTTAAACATCTGAATAGTATCACATGTTGCAGTTCTCCCCCGTTCAATCGCTTTGAAAACTCCACCGGCTATAGATTCATGAGCACCAAATATCATATTTCTCCAATTCTTATAACATTATATCAGTTATCTATTTAATACAATAATTGAAAATTATGTTCCCTAAAAATTAATAATTTAAAAATAAACTGACGTTCTCTGTCAGTACGCATATTTAAGATGAATATATGAAAAATGAAAGTAAAAAGCAGGGATCAATTTATATTAGGGACACAAAAGTTAAAATAACTGATGTCCTGGATATGATCTCAAATGGGTATTTATATAATTCTATTTTATATAAGTACCCTAATATAAATATACAGGATATAATGAACAGCGCTAAACTTGCCAAAGAACTTATTGATAAAATTTATGTCGAAGATGAAAACATCAGGTTGTATTCAAATATCAAAATTATTGCCAGACGTGAAAAACTAATCAATCTAACTGAAATCAAAGAAAAATACCCAAGAGCTTACGAAAAATGGAAAATAAGCGAAGAGAAGCTACTTATAAAACTATTTAAAGCAGGGAAAAGCTATACTGAGATTTCCAAAATATTACAGAGGCAAAAAGGGGCAATTATTTCGAGGTTGAGAAAAGAAAAATTGATAATATAACTGAATTTCCATTTATCCTACTTATGGAAGTAAGGTCATGATTATTTATGACCGTAAGGTGGCAGATTTAGAAATAAACTGCCGCCTTTTATTTAACTAT
>QNAD01000279.1 GCA_003641345.1 Candidatus Zixiibacteriota bacterium
TTGGTGCTAAAGGTTTATCCCGACTTTACCAATATTCAATCTGCCGACCTTTGCGCAGGCGACTCCATGGCCTTTGGCAACCGCTGGCTTAAAAACTCCGGCACCTATGACGACAGCTTGGTTTCGGTTTTTGGTTGTGATTCGGTGGTGCGGCTTAAGCTCTCCGTTTTACCTGCCGACACCATGATTACAAAGCAAGGCGACAGCCTGATAGCCCACAGCGGCACAGCCTCCATTCGTTGGTGGGACTGCTTAAACCAAAGCTATGTGCCTTACGCTTTTGGAAGGGTGTTTGTGCCTGCCTACCCTTCTCTTTTTGCCGCCGAAATCACCGAAAACGGCTGCAGCTACACCACCCGCTGCTTCGACTTTAACTATTTGGGGATTAGCGGCAACCAAAGTGCAGAAAGCATTGAGGTAACGCCCAATCCGGCGAGGGATAGGGTAACCATCAAAAGCAATAAAAGCAACATCCAAAAAGTGGAATTGCTTAGCATTACCGGCCAGATGGTTTACACCGCAAAAGCAAATAGCAAAACTCTGATAATTGATTTATCCGATTATAAAAGAGGTAGTTATATTTTAAAAGTTACAACAAAGGAGGAAGTTTTTGTACGGAGGATTTTAAGGAAGTAGGATTAATAAATGTAACTATTTAGCAGGTGTAGTTATTTAAAGTCATAAATCATCTTCCTGTAAAATTTTGTTGATAAAATGTAATGCTATAAACAGAAGCAGTAAATTCTTTCTCAATTCTGATTCCCTTTAGGGACAGGGTAAAGATGAATTGAGAAAGAATTTACGGTTAAAAAGGATGGTAAACAGTTACATATTTTTTTCAAGGACGAAAGATACCACGTCTTATTTTAGCACATACCAATAAATAGAGATAAAGTGGCAACCACTTCCTGCCAATACAAACAGATGAAAAATAGCATGATTAAACGGCAGTTTTTCAAAAAGATAGAGTATTGCCCCAAAGGTGTAAAAGAGTCCACCGGCAAAAAGCCAAACGGTACCGGTAAGTCCCAGATTGAGGTATAAAGTTTTAATAGCAACCACAATAATCCATCCCATTATCACATAAGCTATAGCTGAAAGGGTATGGTATTTTCCAAAGAAAAAAACTTTAAGCACTAACCCAAGCAAAGCAAATCCCCAAACCACACCAAAGATTATCCAGCCAATCACTCCTCCTAAGGTGTTGATTGCAAATGGAGTATAAGTCCCTGCAATAAGAATGTATATGGCAATATGATCCATCAGATTGAGCCGGTTTCTGATAGTTGGTTTTTGAACGCTGTGATAAAGTGTGGAAGATATATACAAAAACACCATGCTGATGCCATAGACAATTGTTGTAATAAGGTATGCTTGGGAATGAAGTTGCACCGATTTAAGAATCAGCAAAACCAAAGCCCAAAGACTCAAAACTGCTCCGATGCCGTGAGTTATTGCATTGACAATTTCTTCTGATTTCGGATATTTATTGAAGGTAATGTTTTTATTCATAGCTTGTTTTTATAAGTTAAATAACTGATAATCAATTAAAATCACATTTCTTTTATTTCCTTTCTATTTTCACCATTCCCTGTCTTGTGGCAAGATAGATATTGCCATTATTATCAGTAGCGATATCACTAACATAGGATGTCGGTATTTTTGAGTTTAAATTATGATAAACTTCCCATCCATCTTTTAAGTCGTAACGGATTAATCCAGCACTATTGGTGATTATCCATAGTACATTATCGTATTTATCATAAATTATTTTTGACACATCGCCAACAGGTAAACCAGAATTATGTATCGTTAGCATTTTGAAATTCCCGTCCCTATCAAGAACGCCAATTCCTTCCTTGATTTGTTCCGGTTTTTTTCCTTTTCTATTCGCATTATACAAACTGAAATATAAATTTCCGTCCGAATCCCCAGTCATAGAAAAAATGCTATATCCATTAAACGGTGATTTTATTTTATTATAAACCGTAACTGCTCCATTGGTATCTATCATGAGAGTGCCGCCAGAATAACCTATCCATAATCTGTTTTTAGAATCTCTTTGAGCGTAATGAATCCTTTTGGAAGTAATGCCTTCTATGGTATCAAGTTCAATTATTTTTATCCATTTATTATCCTTGCGGATAAAAAGTCCCTCATCAGTGCAGAAAAACAATTCACCTGTTTTGTTATTATTGATAATGCTGTATGCCCCATCAAAACCAATATTTTCTTTGGAATAAACAGTCCATTTCTTATTGTCATAACTATAGATATTGTTTTTTGCATACACCCATTTAACATTCTGATTATCACATCCTAAAGCATAGTAGGCAAAATATTTTCCTTTATCAGTTATATCCTGCTCTTCTCTAATGAAAGAATCGTTCTCAAATTTCACAAGTCCTTCATCCAACGTCATCCAAATGGTATTTTTTTTATCAATCAGGATATCGTCGTTGAAGTTGTCTGGCAGGTTTGAGTTTTTCGAGTTCCACACAGTTATTTTATATTTACTTAGGTTTGGATTGGTATAGGTGTATCTTTTATTAATAATTTCAGGATCCTGAGGATGATCAAATCTATCTTTAAAAGCTGCTAAATTTATTCTTTTGATTTTTCCGGTAATTTGACCATCTTCAATCGAAAATATTATAGAGATGGATACTCTTTCTAAAGCCTTATTATCAGTTTTAGCGGGAATCCAACCATCAAATTTCTTAAGCTCTTTAATAATCTTTTTTGATATAAAAGTTTTTGATTTATCAGTATGACTTAGCACACAGCCATGTCCTGTAGAATCAATCAATACTTGAAATAAAACAATGCCCGACATGCCCTGTAAATTCATTTTTTCATTTAGACGAATTATCATTTCGTCAAACTTTTTGTCCTCGTAGGAGGCTTTTATATCCCCGCAATCCAAACAAAACCGGTCTGCTTTACACGATTTAATTTTAACAGGATAAATGTTTTGGCTTGATAATACAGATACCATAAAACTTAGTATAATTAGAATAGCAGCTTTCTTCATGTCAGTAATTTATTATGATGAACAATATTTTATATAATGCAAATTTAATTTTTTATATCGTTAAAATCTGAATTATTTTTTTGTCAATATTAAAATGGCAACAACCGGATATAATATTTATTGAACTGCTATTTTTTTCTTTAATTTTGACCTTTTTAATTGGAAATACTATGCTGAAAATTATCACCTATAACGTAAACGGAATCAGAGCTGCCGTAAAGAAAGGCTTTGCCGAATGGCTGCAAGAAACCAATCCCGATGTGGTTTGCATACAGGAGACCAAAGCACAAGACGAACAGATTCCCATTGAGGTTTTTGAAGCATTAGGCTATAAAACCTATAGCTATTCTGCCGAGAAAAAGGGATATAGCGGAGTAGCCATTCTTACTAAAGTTAAGCCCGACCATGTGGAATATGGAATGGGATTGCCGCTTTACGACAGAGAAGGACGCTTTATCAGAGCCGATTTTGGCGATTTGTCTGTGGTGAGTGTTTATCATCCTTCGGGTTCGTCAGGGGAGTTACGGCAGGATTTTAAAA
>QNAD01000280.1 GCA_003641345.1 Candidatus Zixiibacteriota bacterium
AAAATTAAAGGGGAATTTATTACACATTCCAATTTGGGTAAATAAAGACAAAGAACTCACAAAAGATACAAATCAGAGAACCAGATCGTTTTTATTTACAATGCTTGCTTCCAGTATAGCTCTTATATTTAAGATAAATAAAATTAAATTTTACGAAAATGGGATTGTTAGCACAAATTTACCAATATCAGAGCAACTTGTCGGAGCAAGAGCAAGCAGATCGACACATCCAAAATCATTATTTAATTTTTCTAAGTTGTTAAGTAGAATATTGAACAAAGAATTTGCAGTAACCAATCCCTTTTATTGGAAAACTAAATCAGATGTAATTGAGCTATTTAAAAAACACAAATTCACCAATCTTATTAAATATGCTAATAGTTGTAGCCATGTAAGAACAACCGATAAAACCTATACACATTGTGGAGTTTGCTCTCAATGCGTAGAACGAAGAATAGCAACACTATATCACAACATAGGTGAAAATGACCCTGAAGAAATGTATAAAACTCAATTGTTTACAGATACTATTAAAAAACCAGAAGATAAAGTGATGGTTGAATCATATATAAAACATGCTCAATTATTAGAAAATATTGATTCATTTGAATTTTTTCAAAGATTTGGAGAAGTAAATAGAATTGTCTCTAATTTGAATATGAAAAGTAGTATTGCAGCAGAAAAAATATTAAAACTTCACAGAAGACATGGCTCACAAGCAATTAAGGTTATAGAAACCCAGATAAAGAAAAATGCCGATATTATCGCCCGAAAGGAAGTAAAGCAAAACTCACTTTTACAAATGATTCTAAATCAATCAGGAAAAAATAATAAAAATCACCCTTTGTCACATCAATTTCCAATTCCAGAAGACACTCAGTGGAATGATATTTTTATCGAAATATTTTCAAAAGATTCTGCTAAAATCAAAGTAAATGGCAAGGTGCTTACATTTACTGCTATCGATATGGGATTTAGGGATAGACGTAAGGGTGATCTGCCTAATAAACAGTGGGATTTATTAGTTTCATTTGCTGAATCTGATGGTGTATTAAATTGGAATTCTCCTAATCCTAAAAGAGCAGCTCAAAAAGACATACAGACATTAAAAAGAATTCTATGTACATTTTTTCAACTTACTGAACCCCCAATACATAGATATAATCCTCAAACTGGTTATGTAACTAAGTTCAAACTTAAAGATTCAAGATACGGAAAAAGTTGAAATCGAAATTTCGATTTGACCTTTCCGTTTACTCTCAAAATATTTACTTCTTATAACTACATAACAATCAATCGAATAAATACATTTCAGTCATAATAATAAATATTTTTCCCGATGAAATCGAATTTTCTCCATTAAGAATTAAACTCTTAGGCTTGGCACTTCACTAAATATGACCTTATGGTCAAAAGCCCGGATTCTGTATGAAATGCCAAGTCTACTTTCTGGGCTTTTTATATGGAGAAAGTAAAATGCCATATATCAAAAATGGTCAGATCAGTAATTCTAACAATGAGAATACTGATACGCTTTTGTTTCTTGGGCATCAATTTACGAAACATGAATATGAAGAAGCATGTAGCAACTTAGAAGATTTTTTTAAGATTCTCATAAAATGGCAAAAGAAGGAGGGTCTTAATGAAAAAGAAACGAACCTATGATCTTCGGTTGATAAAAAAAAGACATTCCTACTCAACTTCTGAATTGTCCAAAAAATTAAATGTACACCCTCGAACTATACAAGTTTGGAGAAAACAAGGAATGGTGCCAATTGAAGCCCATAGTAGAAAATTATTATTTATGGGTTTTGAAATTATTAGATTCATTTCAGAAAAGCAGCAAAAGAGAAAACAAAAATTAAAAGTAAATGAATTTTTCTGTCCAAGATGTAAATCACCAAAAACTTCAATGCTTAATGATATTAAAATATTAGTAACCAATAAAAAAATCGGAATTGATGATCTTTCCATCCACATCAAAGGAATTTGTGAAAAGTGTCATTGTACCCTTACTCGTTTTTCTTCTAAAACTAAGCTCAAAAACTCCTATTGGGGGTTGAAGTTAAAAGAAGGTCATGTAAGATTAGAGGGTTATCCACCATCTGCTTTAAACACTGACATTAAACAGGAGATTTTATGGTGATTTGGTACTTTCTAATAACTTATAAAAAGATAGTGAGGAAATATTATGAAAACTAATCCTAAGAATGAAAGCATTAAAAGAAAATATTTTAAATGGTTAAGAGAAGCCATAGGGTATTCAAATTCTACAATAAACATGATTGAAAAAAGTATACTACTATATGAAGATTTTACTACTTTTGAAGATTATTCTGTATTTAATCAAAAAAAGGCTATTGGATTAAAAAATTGGTTACAATCAAGAACTTACAAGAATAAACCTATTTCGGTTACTACAAGTTATCATTATTTGAGACATTTAAACGATTTCTTTATTTGGTTATCAGGACAAGCAGGCTATAAATCAAAAATTGATTTAGATACTGTTTCATACTTATCACTGGATAAAAAACAAGTCAGACTGGCTACAGCACCTAAACCTGTTAAATTCCCATCATTGGAATATGTTAAAAAACTAACAGATTCAATTGAAATAACAACAGAGATAGATAAAAGAGACCGTGCTTTGATAGCATTCCTATTATTGAGTGGAATGAGAGATAAAGCAATTTGCACTTTACCAATATGTTGTTTTGATAGAAATACGCTTGAAATCAACCAAGATCCAAAATTTGGAGTTGAAACTAAATTCGGAAAAACTATTTATTCAAAGATACTTAAAATTGATGACGTATTGTTAAAATATATTCTTAATTGGTCAGAGTATCTCGAAAAATGTAAATTGTTCAGTTCCACCGATCCCTTATTTCCAAGAAATAAAGTACATATGTCTGAAAATAGCTATTGTTTTGAATCAAGTGAAATAGAGCCTTATTATTGGAAATCTACAAATAGTATCCGTAAAATTTTAAAAAATCGAAGTAGTAAGGCTGGCTTAGAATATTATTATCCGCATTCGTTTAGACATTCAACTATAAATCTTGCTTTTAAAGCTTGTCGAAATGCTGAACAAATTAAAGCTATTTCTCAAATCGTTGGACATGAAAATGTTGGGACAACAATGATGAGTTATGGAACATTAGATCAATACAGGGTAAATGAAGTTGTTGATGATTTAAATTTTTCTGAACCTACTGAAAATGATCAAGAAATGTTTGAAGAATATAAGAAATTTGTTAGGAAAATAAAGAAATAATACTTGACTGATGATATATTTTGATATATTTTGAGGCATGGATAATTTGTTAGAAGAACTTGAAGAATACCGACTCGAACATCGCATTACTCAAAAGCAATTAGCTGAACTTCTCGGAGTTGCCTTTGTAACTGTAAGTAGATGGCTTAATGGACATACAAAACCGAATAAAATTCAGACTCATCATATTAAAAAACTATTAACTCAGAAGAAGAAATAGAAATGAAATGTGTAATCTATGCAAGAGTTTCTTCAAAGGAACAGGAAAAAGAAGGATTCTCAATCCCT
>QNAD01000281.1 GCA_003641345.1 Candidatus Zixiibacteriota bacterium
ATGCACAAGATGTTGATGTCTTGTTGGAAACGGTCGATAAAATCGAAGTCAATTTAGACAAAATGCTCAAGCAGGAAGCAACAACCGGCGATCAACAACAAGTAAATCAAAAAAATCAAATTGTAGATAAATTTAATTCATGATTAGATGAAATGGAAACAACATTAGCTAATATATCCAAAGATGGAACAATCTCAAATCCATCAGTCAAACATGAAAATATATTTTTGAGTGGTATGGTGCACGAGCACTTTGTAAGCGAACAGGACGAAACATCTACGCTTGAATCAAAAAGAGCTCGTCTTGAGGCGACTATGTTGGAAGTATTCACTTTTGCACCAAACATCAACGCAGGAAAAACGAACGAAATCAATTCGCTAAAAGAAGACCTTCTGGATATAGGAGGCTCTTTGTCCTACAGTTGGTGGCAGACTTCTAAGGAAAGGGTTCAAAACAAATGTCAATCATAACAACATTCAAACAAAGGAGAATCTAAACATGAACTGGTTCAAAAACATGAAAGTGGGCTTAAAACTCTACGTCGGTTTCGGCGTGGTTATCGCCATAGCCGCTGTTATGGGCTTCATGAGTCTTGACAAGCTATCTGGTATGAATGACCGGATAACCTCTCTGGCTCAGGTATCGGCAGAGAAAGTGAAACTCTGTGCCGGGGTCAACCAGAATTTGCTGGAAATCAACCGGGCTGAGAAGAACCTCATCTTGGCGAAGACACAAGAGAAAAGGGACGAATACGCCAAGTTCATCGCAACAATCCGTGAGGAGATGCAGGACCGACTCGACCCACTCCGCGAACTAGCGGACGAAACCGATAAGGCCAAACTTGACGAATTCACTGCCAAGTGGGATAAGTACCTCGAAGTCAATAAGCAGGTTGAAGATTATGCCAAGCTGAACTCCAACACCAGGGCTAAGGCTCTGTCGATGGGCGATGCCGAAGCATCCTTAGAAAACCTCGAAAAAGCTCTTGAGGCTATCGGCAAAAAGAATGAAGCCGATTTCGACAAGGCGGTTGGCAAAAATAATGTCCAGTTACTGGTAAATGCAAACACCAAGATCAATTTGAGCGCTCGTCTTCTCCGCAACGCAGTCGAGTACCAGCGGGCTGAAAAGAATCTGATTCTGTCCACTACCCAGGAAGAGATGGACGAGTTTGAGTTGTATATTGAAAATATCGATCAAGAGATTG
Organism: Candidatus Zixiibacteriota bacterium; assembly: GCA_003641345.1. Next base: position 1,208 of record QNAD01000281.1, read on the forward strand.
AGGCTCATTTCGCCCAGTTGCGTGAGCTGGTCGACGATGAAGGTAAACTGGCTTTGGGTAACGCCAGAAGTTCATATGAAAAATTCAGGTCGTTTGATGATGAAATCAGGAGACTCTCCCGAGAGAACGGAAACGCTAAGGCGTTCGACCTGTCTATCGGCGAGAGCCGTGCATTAGTCGGTGAATGTCAGACACTTATTGACAAGATCATAGAAAAGAACGACAAGACAATGAGCGATGATGTAAAGGCGAATAGCGAGAACTATGCTCAAGCTCGAATCATAGTTATCAGTCTTCTCGTGATTAGCTTGGTATCAGGACTGGCGATTGCTTTCTTCATTGCTCAAATGATTTCCAAACCGGTAACAGATATCGCTAAAGCAGCTGAAATGATTGCTGATGGAGACATTGAGCAGAAGATTAGCATTAACACAAAGGATGAAATCGGTGGGCTGGCAGACTCTTTCCGTAAGTTGATCAACTACATGAAAGAATTAGCAAATGTAGCAGAAAATATTGCTCAAAACGACCTAACTGTCAAAGTAACACCAAAATCAGAAAAAGATGTTTTGGGTAATTCATTCAAAACCATGATTTACAATTTAAGTGCAATTATAACCCAACTTGGAGGTGCTGCCAGTGAAGTTGCATCTGCTTCTGCAGAAGTATCCGCCTCGGCTGAACAAATCTCCAGAGGAGCTGAAAACCAGGAACAACAGGTTTCTCAGGTTACTGTAGCAATGGAAGAAATGACAGCTACAATAGTTGAATCATCTAGAAATGCTAATGATGCATCTGATGGCTCTAAAAGTGCCGCTGATACTGCCGGAGATGGCGGACAAATTGTTAGTGAAACAATTGAAGGTATGAGTAAGATTTCTCAGGTTGTAAGCGAATCAGTAGAAAATATTGACAAACTTGCAACATCAGCCGAACAAATCGGTGAAATTATTGGTGTAATTGATGATGTAGCCGACCAAACAAATCTGCTTGCATTAAACGCTGCCATTGAAGCGGCTCGTGCCGGTGAACATGGGCGTGGTTTTGCAGTTGTAGCCGATGAAGTTCGTAAGCTTGCCGAACGTACTGGTAAAGCAACAGGTGAAATTACTGATATGATTAAAGGAATTCAGGAAGGAACTAAAGTAGCAGTAGCCTCAATGAAAGTCGGTACAGATGAAATTAATTCTGGTAGAGAACTTGCTGACAAAGCCGGTAATAGTCTGAATGAAGTAGTAAGCGGCTCACAACGCGTGATGGATATGATTCAACAAATTGCAACCGCAACAGAAGAACAATCTGCCGCCGCAGAACAGATATCCAAAAATATTGAACAAGTTTCATTAGCAACTAAAGAATCGGCTGCTGGTGCAGAACAAGCCGCAACAGCTTCTGAAGAACTGAGCAAAAATGCTGAAGGACTTCAACAGATTGTTGCAAGATTCAAAGTCTCTAATGATTCACTCGAAAAAACTCACGAAACTGCTTCAGCTGAATAATGAGTTAGGAGAATTTAATGGATATTAAAAAAAATAATTCAGAAGTTGAGAGCCTGAGTAATCTTATTCAGCTTGTTTCTTTCAAACTTGGGAAAGAAGTGTTTGGGATTGATATTCTCTTGGTTCAGGAAATCAACCGACTGATAGAGATTACCAAAATCCCGCAAGCTCCATTTTACTGTGAAGGGGTTATAAATTTACGAGGTAAAGTAATACCTGTAATAAACCTTCGCAAAAAATTTGAGCTTGAATCAAAAGAATGGGATCGGTCAACCAGAATTTTAGTCTGTAATGTTGGAGATAGTGTTATAGGAATGATTGTTGACTCTGTTGAAGAGGTCCTCAAAATACCTAAATCAACTCTTGAACAAACTCCTGATATTGTAAGTTCTGTTAATTCAGATTACATAGAAGGTATTGCTAAACAAGAGGACCAACTTTTGATGTATCTTAATGTAGCCAAGATTGCATCAGATGCAAGTGAATTGATTGATTCTGTAGTAGAAGAAGAACAACTCGTGTAATAACGAATTGATTTTATTGTTTGTTCTCTATAAAGTCAGGAGTCTTACGGCTCCTGACTTTTTTTAGTAGTTTAGCACTCTCGTAGGGCGGAAACTCTTTAGCAGTTCCGCCTTATTGGCAGTTCAGCACTCTCGTAGATACCGTCTTACAGTTGTGTCGGGTCCTGATTCACCGAAGGTGGATTGTGACCCGACACTTAAGTAGTCGATCCTTAAAAAGTTAAAATTGGTGTTAATATTACTTTGAATATTCTTAAATATCGGAATCTCAAAATGGACAAAATTAAAGAAGCTGCCTTTCTCATCCACTTCTTTATATTAAATG
>QNAD01000282.1 GCA_003641345.1 Candidatus Zixiibacteriota bacterium
ATAATCAGAATAAGTTCATCACCTTTAAAAAGTAGCCGGTCTGCTCGGGGATACTGCCATACAACATAACCGCTTTCATTATTGATGCGAGATTTCAGCTCTAATTGTTCCATCTGCGTTTTGACTTCAACCAGTTTCCGGCCAATTAAATTCGGTACTTCCACTGTATTTCTTTTTCCAAAATCTGACACACTTAATAATTGGTTTTGTGCTGTGAAAAAATCAGGATTTAAAACAGCATATCTTTCAGCAATACGCTTAAAAGTCGGACCTGAAGTCCAACCGCCATAATGAATAGGATGCGGTTCCTCATAAACTACAATACCGGCTATAATAGGATCTTCCGCAGGGAAAAAACCTGCAAAACTTGCCATAAATTTGCTTCTAAAATATCTTTTTCTTACAACATCGTAAATCTGGGCGGTTCCGGTTTTTCCGGCAATATTAACCACGGGTGAATTGGCAGCCTCTGCTGTTCCTCTTTCAACAACACCTCTCAAGAAAGAACGCAGAGAATCAGCTGAAGCCGCCATCATCACGCGTGATATTACCTCGCAGTTATTCTGATCTACTACATAACCATTTTCATCGACCCGCCCTAAAACCAGTCGGGGTCGAATCAATTCACCTCCATTTGCAACCACCCCAAAAGCGATTGCCATTTGTAATGTTGAAACTGCTATCGAATGTCCTATGGACAAAGCAGCTGTATTATAATCAGACCAGGTCGGCGGCGAGGTTATCTTGCCAGATGTTTCACCCGGAAGAACCTGCAGCATTTTTTGACCCAGCCCAAACGATTTCGACCTTTCTAATATCTCTTCTCCCCCCAATTCAATAGCATATTTGGAAATACCAATATTACTCGAGAGTTCCATTATCTCTCTGAATGTCAACCATTCTAATTCTTTGTCATCATGCAGATAGTTTCTATTAATTTTCCATGACCCTTTTTCACAATATGTAGTATCATCGAAATCAACTAAGTTATTATCAAGGATAGCTGATGCTGTAAGCACTTTGAAAATTGAACCAGGCTCCCATTGATCTGCAATCACTCTTAATTTTTGCGGTTTATCTGGATTTTTCTCTGATGGATCATAATGAGCCATTGCCAATATTTCACCGGTATTACAATTCAAAAAAGCAGCCATGGCAGATTTAGCATTGTATTTTTCCAAGCCAAGCTTTATTTCTTCCTCTACAATTTGTTGTAATTTGAAATCAAGCGTTAAAACAATTGATTGACCAGGAATTGGTTTAACAAGAGCCTGTTCTTTAACCCGATAAGTATTGCGAAGACCATCACGTCTGATATCAGCCCATCCCTTTTTACCCATTAGCAATGAATCAAAAGAATATTCAAATCCGGACAGACCCTTATTGTCAATACTGGTAAACCCGATAATCTGTTTACCTACTGTTCCAAATGGATAATCTCTTTTCGCTTCTTTTCTTAAATATAATCCGTGCGGTGCATCTTCTTCAATTTGCTCTGCAAGTTTATCATGAATTTTCCTTTGAACCCACCGAAACTTTTTTATTCTCAAATCAAATTTATCAACTGCCCTATTTTGTGATATGTTAAAAATTTTTGCCAAATAACCTGAAATTTCTTTTAATTCTTTTTTACTTTCAGGATAGGCATAAAGAGAATAAACAAATAAATTATTAGCAATAACATCCCCGTTCCGGTCAAATACAACACCCCGAGTTGAAGGGATAGCTACTTCCCCACCCGATTGATTATCTACTCTTTCTGAATACTCATCTGCCAAAACAACTTGAAGATGCACTAAACGCAATAAAATCACCATAAAAACGAAAGTCATCAAAACAAAAAACAGACCAAGCCGGATACTCTCTTGTTTAGTTCTTCTCATTAGTCTGTTCTCCCTGCAAGAGAACTGTCTACTTTTATAATCTGTAATTCATCGGCTCGTATTTCATTCTCTGTTATTACCGGCATAAAATCAGACACTCTTTTTATAGCTGACAACATTTTGTCAAACTCGTCCTGATTAGAATTTCCATATCCTTTATGCTCAAGCGTAAATAATCTGTCAATTGTAATTGATTTCAAGCCAAGCGTATCTTTAGCATAATTTTCAATTCTGGAAGTCAATGTAAGAATTGAGATGTCTGAATTAATCTTTTTAAGCGTGTTGTGAAGTTGCTTGTTCTCTTTTTTTAAAATCGCAACATCCATAACCAAATCATACACTTTAACTCTCTGCCAAACATGAAAACAGGAAACAATCAAAACTGAACCAGCTAATACAATTGCTGAAAAATAGCGATGCGAGCGTAATCTCTTAAATAAAGATGACTTAATTTCAACAGTCTCTTTAAATCTGCGGACAGCTTCTTTCATTCTAAATCTTCTCAGCTACTCTCATTTTTGCCGACCTTGATCGACTGTTGTTTTTTATCTCATTACTATCAGGTAATATCAATTTTTTGGAAATAACTTTAAGTGTTGCCTTATGATTACAGACACACACAGGAAATTCCGGAGGGCAAATACAGTCCGATGATTCTCTTTTGAAATAATTTTTTATGATTCTATCTTCAAGGGAGTGATAAGAAATAACTGCTAATCGCCCGCCTTTTTTTAAGGAATCGGCAGCGGCTGGAAGAACCTCCTCTATTCCTCGCAACTCATCATTTACAGCAATCCTCAAAGCCTGAAATATTCTTGCCAAAATCTTAGTACGATTTCTGGCAAAACCTACAGAAGAAATAATATTATTGAGTTGTGCTGTGGTCTCAATCATTGCCTTTTGTCTTTCCCTGACAATTATCGCTGCCAATTCCTTTGCTTTTTTCTCTTCCCCGAATTTATAAAAAATTTCGGTTAATTCTTTTTCATCATACTTATTTATAATATCAGCTGCTGTATTGTTTCCAATTTGGGACCCAAATCGCATATCAAGCGGTCCATCCTGTTGAAACGAAAAACCTCGCTTCGACTCATCAAGTTGCATTGACGACAACCCCAAATCGAGCAAAATCCCATCGAATACCGCATCATCAAATTCAACTGCTCTTCTTTTGATATTAATATATGAGTCATTTACTATTCTTACCTTCTGTGGACACCCCTTTAAATTCTCAATCGCCAAACTTGTAGCATTTTTATCAATGTCAAAACCATAAATTCTCGCTATCGGCTTTAATACTTTTGATAAAACTCTAAGATGTCCACCGTATCCAGCTGTTAAATCAAGGTAAGCACCAGCATCATCTACCACTAAATACCTTACTACCTGCTCAGCCAGAACAGGAATATGCGACTTATTCTCCGGTGCTGAGATCATCTCCGGAGAACAATCTTTCAGCTACTTCTTCATAGCTTTTTGAATATTGCTCAAGGTAGTACCGATATCTATCAGGATTCCAAATTTCAACCCAGTTATTTACACCTATAACCAAAAGACCATGTTGTAAATCTGCTTCTTTCTGTAAATGTGAAGGAATAAGAATACGACCACTGCGATCAAGAGATACTGTTGAAGCTGAAGA
>QNAD01000283.1 GCA_003641345.1 Candidatus Zixiibacteriota bacterium
CTGTGTAAACAGATTTTTGTGACCTACCGTTCTTTAAGTACAACTACTTAAGTGTCGGGTCACAATCCACCTTCGGTGAATCAGGACCCGACACAACTGAAATAAGACTTTATCAACAAGCCCGAATGTAGGAATCCAGTTTTTTTTTAATTCTTAAGATGTCGAAACTTAAAAGACGGTATCTGCTGACTGTTTGATAGGTGTCACCTGCTATGATTATCGATTACGACGGGTGGCAACCTCAAACTTGTTTGGGGTTGAAATTAAACCTGAAAAAATATTCCTTGATTAAAATGATTTTATCAGTTCTTTCTGTTCATGAACATAAATCTGTTTGATTACAAATTACCGGAAAGGCTTATTGCCCAGTTTCCAAGTAGAAAACGGGATCAATCCCGATTGATGATATTAGACAGAAAATCAGGGGAGGTAGAAATTCATCCTTTTAAGCATATCGTAAATTATATAAATAATGGGGATGTGCTAGTTGTCAATAATACTAAAGTATTTAAGGCGAGATTATTGGGAAATAGGTCAACTGGGGCAGAAGTTGAAATATTTCTTGTTCGGAAAATTACGAATGACAGTTCGGAAATATGGGAAGCTTTGGCGAGACCTTCGCGAAGATTAAAAACAGATGAGGAAATATTATTCCCTAAGTATTCAGTAAAGCTTACAGAACAATTAAGGGATGGACGTTGGCGAGTAGAATTCAAATCCAAATTTCAGCGGGAAAAAATTATCTCAATGTTCGGACATGTCCCTTTACCACAGTATATCAAACGGGACGACATCAGTTCTGATATTCGTCGTTATCAGACGGTTTTTGCAGATTCATCTAAAACCGGAGCGGTCGCCGCTCCGACAGCTGGATTCCATTTCACAAAAGCTGTTATAGATGGTTTGAAAAACAAAGGTGTAAAGATTGTTGAAACAACTTTGCATGTAGGACCGGGGACATTCAAACCGGTGCAGGTAGATAATATTCATAATCATTATGTTGATCCGGAAATGGCTGAGTTGTCAGGCGAAGCTTGTAAAATTTTAAATCAAACTCGCAAAAGTAATAAGAAAATTTTTGCAGTTGGAACAACCTCAGTCAGGAATTTAGAATCGGCTGTTTTTACAGATAATAAAATAAAGCCGCAATGCGGTTTGGTTGATTTATATATCAAGCCGGGGTATAAATTCAAAATTGTAGATCATCTGATAACCAATTTTCATTTGCCGAAATCATCGTTGTTGATATTAGTCTCAGCATTTGCCGGTCGTGAGAAAATTTTGGACGCATATCAAAAAGCTATCGAAGCAGAGTTTCGCTTTTATTCTTATGGCGATGCGATGCTGATAGTGTAACTCAATATCTTAAGTTCTGATAACAATTTACATTTGAGGAATACGATTTTAAGCAAGGCTGATAGTTTTAAGAACCTGTATCGACCCCGTGTGCTACTAATCAAGGAGACAATGATGAGGCAAAAGTTGCATCCAAATAGGTGACAAAATTATCATACGGATGAAAAATCCGGCATTTTTCTTTTGTGTTTCATTTAATTGATAAGGGTGTAATAGGATGCAATGAATCACGATAGGACATAATTGTCAGCATTGTTTTAACAATAGCAAAGGAATTTTCAGATGCTTTTGTTAGGTATTGCAAGAAATCATCAGCTCCGTCCTTGCCTCCGGTATCAGAAATTGTTCTTAAAATAACAAATTTTACATCGTTAGTAAAACATGTATATCCAACCGCCGCACCTTCCATCTCAATTGCTACTGCACCGAATTCTCGTTGAAGCCATTCAATTTTGCGTTTTTCGGTAACGAATGTATCGCCGGAGCATATTGTTCCGACAAACAACTTGGGTCTATCATCTTGATTCTCAAAAACATCATCATAGGCGTAGCATGCAAATTTCACGAGCCGTTCGTCAACTTCTATCATACGTCCAACATCCGGAAGTTCACCGAAACGTCGCCCAAAAGCAGTAAGGTTGAAATCATGTTGGACAACATTATTTGAAACAACAATATCGCCGCGAGAAAGATTCGGCACCAGGCCACCGGCTAAACCAGTGAAAATAATCATCTCAACATCGAACCGGTCAATCATAATCTGGGTACCAATAGTGGCATTGACTTTCCCTATTCCTGATTGGAGTAAAACTATATCTTGTCCGCAGAGTTTGCCGACAATGTAATTATTACGAGCATATTTATGGACTGACTCAATATCGACTACCTGACGGAAAAGCTCAATCTCTTCAGCCATTGCTCCGATTATTCCAATCATATATTCCTCTCAAATCTCTTTTATATATGTAAATATATTTGGATAAAATAACTGCCTTCAATATTATTCTATTTATTACTATATCGGTAAAATTATAAAAAAAATAACACCATGGTTTTAGCCGTGGATGAATGAGCCTTGAGACGGTGTATTACTTTTATGAAAGTAGTAAAAACATCTCATAGCATGTATAGTTTTCAATCCTATGTAGTTAGAAAATGTAATGTTGCGTCATAGTCATTTTATTACTGCTGTCATAGTTGTTTTTTTGTTTGTCATTTCTGCGAACGGGTTTGTTGATAAACCCTAATTTCAGTTGTGTCGGGTCCTGATTCACCGAAGGTGGATTGTGGCCCGACACTTAAGCAATTGTAATTAAAGAACGGTAGGTCACAAAAATCTGTTTACACAGATTTTCAGGACCCACTGCAACATCTGTGAGACTTCTTAAACAAGCCCTAAAGTCGGGAATGACAAAGGTGAAAAAATGACAAGGACCAAAAGGGAATAAAGACGAAATATGAAGACCACGCCGCAAGCGGTGGGGTACCCCTTTGCTTGCCATTAATTACTGAAATTTGACAAAAAAATAAATTGTAGTATCTTTAAATTAATAATTAAATTTTTATGGAGCCTATATGAAACTTTTTAAATACCCCTTAATTTGTATAGTTGTATTTATTTTGATATTTTCTTTCCCAAAACAAATATTTTCAGAAAATATCACTCCGGAAAAAGTTGTACCCAAAGATAATTTAAATTCTATTCAAAATACTATCAAAACTAAATGGGTAAATCCCGATGGGGAACTGCCAATTTCTTATAATCAGTGGGTATCTGAACAAGATTTATCTAAACCGTTTAAATATAATTCTTTATCTCTAACTTCCTCGTCAGGTATAAAAGATGGTTCAGTTAGTTTTTGTGTTGTCGTAAATGACTTACTTTATCCAAGTATTGAATTATCGTTAAGTCAATATATTTTAGACCTTACCGGTGAAGGATTTAATGTTGAGCTTCTTACAGTATCAGGTGGTACTCCTGAAGATTTAAGATTATTATTGGCAGAAAGATATTCATTAGGTTTACAAGGCTGTCTGTTTGTGGGCGATCTCCCGATTGCATGGTACGAAACAAATTTTGGCGATCCGCCAGAACATACCGAATTCCCAATTGATCTGTTTTATATGGATATCGACGGAGTTTTTGAAGACAC
>QNAD01000284.1 GCA_003641345.1 Candidatus Zixiibacteriota bacterium
CGAATAAAAAAAGCAATAATTAATGCTAAGAGAAAGCTCCAAAAAGAAAATGTAAAAATAGTCCCGAAAGCAATCATACCAGAACTTATCATCTTCATTGACATTTCAATTTGGCTCTCGGGTAATCCTTTTTCTATTAATTTTTGCTCGGTTAAAATTTTCATTTGTTCTAATATTGACGGATCAATATACTTCAAAAAACATAGATATAAAAAGCCAATAAAATACCCCCGAAAAACCCAATCAAAAAAGAAGACCCAAGTGCTCTACCATATTTTATGTAACCACTTGAATATTTATCTCTAAGATTTTTACTACCAAGAAATACCAAAACTGCCATTACTACATAATTTAAAATACCAAGAACAGAAGATTCCTGCATGTTCAGAACATAACCGATGACCGACAACAGAATCAGGGATAATCCTAAAATGGCACCATAGTTCATGGAATTACGCCAGATAATATTTTTATTTTCCATTTGCGAAAATTTTGGTGTAAAAATAGGAAATTTATTCTATTTCAAAACAAATTACGATTTAACATTACCAAAGTGCAATTTTCAACAATCTCAATATCTTGCTCCAATGCCATTTTCTTAAAAGTTCGGTTCTCAGTTCCTGGATTAAAAATTATCCGTCTGAGATTTAATGACAAAAGATAGTCGTAAAAATCTTCTTGTGCTACAGGATTTATATAAATGGTTACAGTATGAATATCATTTACAACAGGGGGGTGTGTAAAAATAGGAACATCTTCAACTTGTCCTTCGCGCAAACCAATGGCAACCACAGGGTGTCCTTTTTGTCGTAAGAGGCGAATTGCCATATTTGAATACCGCGAGGGTTTTATACTAGCACCAATAACAAGCGTTTTCTTTGTTTGCATTCTTTTTTATTACAATTTATATTAAATTTATAGAGATTATTTTTTTACAACCAAAACAGTTGCCATAGCACAAATACCCTCTTCCCTGCCTACAAAACCTAGTTCTTCGGTAGTAGTCGCTTTTATCGAAATATCTTCAACCGGAATTTTCAAAACTTCAGCCAATACAGTTTTCATTTGTGGAATATAATCTGCTAACTTTGGCTTTTGAGCACAAATAGTGCAATCAATATTTCCAATGGTATATCCTTTTTTAGTTATCAGCAATAAGGTTTCGTATAAAAGTAATTTACTGTCAATATCCTTAAATTTTTGGTCGGTATCAGGAAAGTGTTGTCCAATGTCACCCAAATTAGCAGCACCAAACAATGCATCACAAATAGCGTGAATCAACACATCTGCATCAGAATGCCCTAATAACCCTTTACTAAATGGAATTTCTACACCACCCAACATCAACGGGCGTCCTTCAACCAATTGGTGAACATCAAAACCCGAACCAATGCGAATATTATTCACTATTCGGGCGTATTTTCTTTTTCGAGTCCGGCAAAATTAAACAGTAGTGAAAATCGCAAAGTATTTTCCAATGGATTCTGTTGGTATGTAGGAATCAAATAAGAAAAATCCAATCCAAAAACATTGAGTCGTAAACCAAGACCAACCGTGAAAAACTCACGATTTCCTTTCGTAGGATTTTCGTGAAAATATCCGGCTCTGACAGCAAATTGGTCAGCATACCAATATTCAACACCAAGAGAATAATTAAATTCACGAATTTCTTCTCTCATCACACTCCTATCATCAGGATAAAGTGGATCAGCAGCAACACCGGGAGCATCATAAAAAGACTGGAACATACCGACAGGGACAGACACATTGGGGTTTTTGCCATATTCCACCACAGGATTTCCTTTATCATCTATAGAATCCTCATAATAAATAGGAGGTGTCGGTACTAGTAACTTCTCAATTTGTCCGGTAAAGGCAATCGTATTATATTCATCCAAATCAACACTTAATCCCGCACCAAGTTTCATTGTAGTAGGAATAAAATTTTTCTCATCATTACTGGTATAGGAAATTTTGGAGCCGATATTTGAAATATTCAACCCTCCGGTTAAGATTGCATCTTTTTTATTAATTTCAATTGGTTTGTGATAATAGACAGCTATATCAGCAGCTACCGAATTCCCCGGATGTGTACTTGTGCTCTGAACATACTGACCTCCGGTAAGATTTGAATAAATGTACCGCATAGCAACTGCACCTGAAAGATGTCGGGTGTATAAACGCGAATAAGCCAAGTCAACAGCAAATTCATTGGGATTAAATTGTCCTGTAACACTTCCTACAATATTGGTAAAAGTAATATTACCAAGTGAAAAATAACGCAGCGAAGCACTAACAACTTGTTTGTCGCCAAATTTTTTATATCCGGTTAAATAACCAAGGTTAATATCATTAATCAATTTTCGCAACCACGGTGTATAAGAAATACTCATACCTACATCTTTGTCCATAAACATATACTTGGCAGGATTATGGTGTTGCGAATTGGCATCGGGCAGTGTAGCAACACCTGCATCACCCATAGCCCCTGCACGGGAATCGACGGCAATAGTTAAAAACGGAACAGCAGTAGTAATAGTATTAACTTCTCCTGTCAGCTGTCCTGTGGTTATTTGCGTAAATGATAATCGACTTGTTAACAATATCGTCCCCAGAATTAAAAATTTAATCTTCATTGTATTTTCAAAATTTAGAGTGCAAATATAAGAAACTTGATTAATTCAAAATTATTATCTAACAATAACTAATTTATTACTTTTTTGAACCATACTGCCATCAGTAAGTTTTATTATCACTTTATAAGGATAAATTCCAGGTGGTAATATTGCACCACCGACGGTTTTACCATCCCACACAATTGGTCCGCTTCTATAACCGTCGGGATAAAGTGTTTGTTCAAATTTTCTGACAGTTCTCCCCATAATATCGTAAATCTCCAACGAAACAGATAATTCTTCTTCAGCTTGATTATGGTCAAAATAAAAATTAGTTGACTCGGAAAAAGGATTCGGATAGTTAAAAACATTCTCCACCACAAAATCAGAGGATTTAACTACTTCAAACGAAATATCCTGTTCTGAAGAATTATTCATCACATCCCACACTTTAAAAGTAAGTGTATGAAACCCTTCCGTTAAATCATTAAAATAGTAAGTAACTTTCCCGTTTTGATAACTATCTAAGTCGGATTCGTAAAATTCATTTAAAACAATAGCTTCTGCGGAATTACCATCTAGAACAGCAGTAATATCATGTCCTATTCCATTGCCAACAGTATTTATGCCTGATGAATCTGAAACATAAGCAATCAGGGTTGGTGACTCATTTGTAACACCTCCGTCTCGAAAATCAAGTGTATTGATATATAATGAAATATCAGGTCCCTCATCATCATAAATCGGATTAATAGCAGTGCCACCAACCAAAATAGTATCATTATATCCCAAAGCATCATTCGCACTATCATTAGCGTAAAAGCTAATTTTTCCAAAACCATTTTTGTAAGAAATATCTTTAGGGACAATAAACGAAAAAGAAAAATCGCC
>QNAD01000285.1 GCA_003641345.1 Candidatus Zixiibacteriota bacterium
ATCAGAAAAGTATTTTGGTGAAAAAAATGATTGCATTTTATGGTGGTGCTGAAAGACTTCAGGGGAAAACTTTTGCGCTATGGGGTTTGTCGTTTAAGCCCAATACCGACGATATGCGTGAAGCTCCGGCATTGGTCATTATTGACGAACTAACCAAAATGGGAGCCACGGTGCGTGCTTATGACCCTGTGGCAATGGATGAAGCTAAACGGCGAATCGGCGATAAAATATTTTATGCCAAAAATCAATATGAAGCAACCGAAAACGCCGATGCTCTCTTGATTGTTACCGAATGGAATGAATTCCGTATGCCTGATTTTGAAAAACTCAGAAATAATTTAAAAGAAAAACTTATTTTTGATGGACGGAATATTTATCAACCTGAAATGATGAAAGAAAAAGAATTTTCGTATTTCTCAATCGGACGACAAGCAGTTATAAAATAAATCTTTTACTTTCTTTTTGGCGAAGAGGATTAATGGGATTGAAAATTAAAAAATAAACGAATGAAAACAATTTTAGTTACCGGCGGGGCAGGATTTATCGGTTCTCACTTGTGCGAACGGCTTTTGGATGATGGCAATAGTGTCATTGCATTAGATAATTTCTTCAGTGGCAACAAGGAGAATGTGGTGCATCTGCTTCAAAATCCGTATTTCGAGTTGGTGCGGCATGATGTAACAATGCCGTTTTTTGCTGAAGTGGACGAAATATACAATCTGGCGTGTCCGGCAAGCCCAATTCATTATCAATATAATCCCATTAAAACAATCAAGACTTCCGTGATGGGAGCTATCAATATGCTGGGCTTGGCAAAACGAGTAAAAGCAAGGATTTTGCAAGCATCAACTTCCGAAGTTTACGGCGATCCTGATGTTCATCCGCAGGTGGAATCATATTGGGGGAATGTCAATCCTATTGGTATCCGTTCGTGTTATGACGAAGGAAAACGCTGTGCCGAATCACTGTTTGTTAACTACAACCATCAGAATAATGTGGACATAAAAATTATTCGTATTTTTAATACTTACGGACCCCGGATGTTACCTAACGATGGTAGGGTAGTATCTAATTTCATTGTTCAGGCATTAAGCAATAAAGATATTACTGTGTATGGTGACGGGACACAAACCCGTAGTTTCCAGTTTGTTGATGATCTGATAGCAGGGATGCTCCAGATGATGAAAACAGAGAACTTTACAGGTCCTGTAAATATTGGTAATCCCAAAGAATTTACTATTCTGGAACTGGCAGAAATGGTTATTAAAATGACAAAGTCTAAATCTAAAATTATTTTTGAACCATTACCACAGGATGACCCTACACAACGACAACCGGATATTTCTATGGCAAAAGAAAAACTTAATTGGGAACCGAAAATCTCGTTGGAACAAGGACTTGAAAAAACAATTGCGTATTTCAAAACAATTATTTAATTTGTAAATAAATTGTAGTTAATTAAATGAGATTAATCAAAACACACCCCTTAATCCCCTCTTAATAGAGGGGAAATACTTCCCCCTTAATAAAGGGGGATTGAGGGGGTTGTAAAAAAACAAGAAAATGAAAGGACTAATTTTAGCAGGCGGCTCGGGAACACGGCTTTACCCGATAACTAAATCCATATCGAAGCAAATTATTCCGGTATATGACAAGCCGATGATTTATTATCCGCTTTCCATGTTGATGTTGTCGAATATCCGTGAGATTTTGATTATTTCTACTCCACGCGATATTTCATTTTACGAAGACTTGTTTGGTGACGGCAGCCAGTTGGGCTTGCAAATTTCGTATGCTGTACAGCCATCACCCGATGGACTGGCACAAGCATTTTTGATTGGAGAAGATTTTATCGGTGACGATACCAGTTGCCTGATTTTGGGCGACAATATTTTTTATGGTCATGGTTTGCCGGAAAAATTAATTGATGCTGCAAAGATTCAGAACGGTGCCGTGGTTTTCGGCTATTATGTTAACGATCCTGAGCGATATGGTGTGGCTGAAATGGATGAAAATAATAAGGTCATCAGCTTGGAAGAAAAACCCGCTCATCCGAAATCCAATTACGCGGTTACAGGATTATATTATTATGATAATACAGTCGTATCGAAAGCCAAAAAAATAAAGCCGTCAGCTCGTGGCGAGTTAGAAATTACGGACTTGAATCGCTTGTATATGGAGGAGGGGTCGTTGAAGGTGCAACTATTGGGACGCGGTATAGCATGGCTTGACACCGGCACACAGCAGAGTTTGTTGCAGGCATCCAATTTTATTGCCAGTATGGAAGAACGGCAAGGACTGAAAATATCCTGCATTGAAGAAATTGCCTATAAACGCGGTTTTATTTCGCGTGAGCAATTAGTAAAATTGGGCGAAGATTTGGGTAAAAGTGCATATGGGCAGTATCTTTTGCGAATAGCTAACGAAAAACAATAGACTATGGAAGTAACTAAAACGCCTATTGAAGGATTATTAATTGTTAAACCCGATGTTTACAAAGACGACCGTGGCTATTTTTTTGAAAGCTATAACGAAGATCGTTTTGTGCAAAACGGAGTACCTATGAAATTTGTGCAGGACAATCAGTCACTATCGTCTTACGGTGTTGTTCGTGGGTTACATTATCAGTTGGAGCCGTATGCACAAACGAAATTGGTGCGGGTACTGCAAGGAAAAATTTTGGATGTTGCCGTGGATATTCGCAAAAATTCGCCTACATTCGGTCAATGGTTTGGTGTGGAATTGAGTGATGAAAACTTTTTGCAATTTCTTTTGCCCAAGGGATTTGCTCACGGATTTTCAGTCTTAAGCAAAACTGCTTTGGTAATGTATAAATGCGATAACTATTACAATAAATCAGCGGAACGAGGCATTATCTATAATGATAAATCGTTGAATATTGATTGGAAACTTAGCCCTGAAGTTGTTTTGGTTTCTACCAAAGATAAGATGATGACAACTTTCGATAAAGCGGAAATTAACTTTTAACTAATGAAAGTGAAACAAATTCTTATTACCGGTGCCAACGGACAACTCGGTACAGCGATAAACCGGTTGTCAAAGAAAGATAAAAACCTATCCTTTATTTTTACGGATGTGGATGAGCTGGATATTACATCATCTGAAGCATTAGATAATTTTTTTGATAAAAATCCGGTAGATTATATTGTAAATTGTGCTGCATACACTGCCGTTGATAAAGCCGAAACCGATATGGAAATGGCTTATTTGCTGAATGCTATGGCACCATTAAATTTACTTAAACAAGCCGAACAACACGATGCAAAATTGATTCACATTTCTACCGACTATGTGTTTGATGGGACCAGTTATAGCCCCTATGTTGAGTCCGATACGCCAAATCCGCAATCGCGTTACGGATTAACAAAATTACAGGGCGAAACAAATATTTCCTATAGTCCGAACATGATGATTATCCGTACTTCGTGGTTATATTCTGCTATAGGCAACAATTTTGTAAAAACCGTTTTGCGTTTG
>QNAD01000286.1 GCA_003641345.1 Candidatus Zixiibacteriota bacterium
CCGACCGATTTACATGGGAATAGAGTCATATTTTTTCTTTTTCGGGCTGATTGTACTCTGCAGTCAATCATGTGAAATTCAAAAGAGTTTTCAGTCTCATTACTTATTACCTGCTCATTCAATACAGCATATAATCTAAAGCCAAGAGCTTTTTTTAATCCTTCCAAACCGCTGTTTTCCTGGATTTTATGAAGTTTCATTATCCGTTTTGCCTCGATTACAGTAAACTTTTTCCACGCTTCTGTATCAAGCCTGATAGCTTCTTCAATTCCGTGTTTTTTTTCAGCTGCTTGAAACCATAATCCATCATGAGCAAGCCAATTTTTGGCAAAATCCTCAAGCATTGCTTCCAAAGTGTCCCTGCTAAGTTCTTTAATGTTTTTCATGAAATCCTCCACATTAACAAATAATTAGTTATATGAATTTAACAATTTTATAAAAAAAATAAACATCAAATTTGGTTATTTTATTGAAAACATTTAAGAAACTCATTAAGTTTAAACGTTATATATGTATATAAATTGTGAAATGATTTTAAATAGTAATAGGGTTATAATAATGAAGAGTTTTTTGATTGTTCTTATATTTTTTCTGGCAACTAATATAAACAGCTCAAGTCTGGGCACAAAATTACAAAAAACTCTAAGTGATGTTGATGATCAGGAGAAAATTCATGTCTGGATTAAGCTTCCTGATGCGGTCGAATCCAAAGTATTAAAAAAAACAACCATTTCATCTTCAAAGTCATTTGGTGATAGCTATCGTTATGGTGTTTCCAAATTAAAAGCATTACATGCTCAATCACAGAAAAACATCTATAAAGATTTAAAATCATTAACCAAGCAAAGAAAAGTATCAAATATAAAACAGCACTGGCTAGTAAATGTTATAGAAGCCGAGATGACCAAAGAAGAAATTTATCTGTTTTCTTTAAGGTCTGATGTTGAAGAAATTATTATGCCTATTAAGCCTGCTTTAATTACGCCAATATCAAGTTCAATTTCTAATCTGGAAATATTTACTGCTGATTCTGTGTTGAATAGTTTGAAAATTATTAAAGCACCCGAAGCATGGGCGGCAGGATTTACCGGTAAAGGAAGGATCGTTTGTTCGTTTGATACAGGTGTTGAAGGTTCCCACCCCGCTCTTGCAAGTAAATGGAAGGGACTTGATGGTGACTCAACTGCGGCATGGTTTGATCCGAAAAATAACGAACCGTTTCCACATTCTTTTAATTCGAATGATGCCAATAATCCATCTAAATTTGATATCAATCATGGCACTCATACGATGGGGACGATGGTTGGTTTTGATTCACTTAACTCGGTTGCTATCGGAGTAGCTCCCGAGGCTAACTGGATTTCCGCCGGAGTTGTTGATATAGCAACCGTTTCTTTAATAGATGCTTTTGAATGGGCTTCAAATCCGGATGGTGATTTAAACTCTGTTGGTGATATTCCTGATGTTATCAACCACAGCTGGGCGGTTCCTGATGTTGGGTGCGAAGATTTATATTATAGCATGATTGATAATGTTGAGGCTTTGGGCATTGTAAATATTTTTGCGGCTGGGAACGAGGGACCGTCGGTTACTTCGATGCGCAATCCTGGCAATCGTGCTTTGGATTCTTTGGATTGCTTTGCAATTGGAAGTATTAATCCAGCAGACTCTCTAATAGCAAGTAGTTCTTCCCGGGGACCATCAGACTGTAACGGCGGTATCAAACCAAATGTTATTGCTTCGGGAATCAACATTTATTCTTCTGTGATAAATGGGGGATTTGGTATTAAAGGAGGAACTTCAATGGCGGCTCCGCATGTCTCCGGTTTGGTCGCATTGCTTAGAGAAAAAAATCCAAACGCTACTGTCGATCAAATCAAAACTGCTATTTTAACATCCACTCAGAATTTCGGTGCTCCTTTGCCTAATAACAATTACGGTTGGGGTTTGGTTGATTGTAAAGCGGCTCTTGATGCTTTGTCAGATATTAATACAACTCCTAATCTCAGAGTTTATAAATTTGATAAAAACGATGTTCAGCCGGGTGATACTGTTAGGGGCAGTTTGGTTTTGCAAAATCTTGGGTCGGCTGTTAGTCTTGTTTCTGTTTCGGTAAGTGGAAGCAATCCTCTTTTGAATGTTCTTGATGGAAGTTCTATGTCGTTCGGTAGTCTAAACGAAAATGACACCATCAGAACATCAGATAGCCTTATTATAGAAATTTCATCATCTGCCCAACCCGGTACCATCCTAACTTTTGAAATAGATATAGCCGGAACCGGTTATCAAACATCATCGGTTTTATATATCCCGATTGCTCCTAATGTAGAAAGAACCTTTGTGACTCATAATACCGGTAATATTCAATTTTCATTATCAAATTATGGTATGTTTGGTTTTGATACTGATTCCTACTGGCCCATTGGCGGCGAGGGCTTCAAATATAAAAATGATCCTAATTCTCTTTGGGAAGGTGGGATTATGATGGCAATAAATAATAATCAAGTATCTGATATTGTTCATAACATTACATGCGACACAGATAATGATTTTTCGGTTTCTTCGGGAGGAAACATTGCCTTAATCAATGACGGGCAGGTTGCCGATGAAGAAACTATTTCTATTTTTAATGATTCCCGTATGGTGAACAGCGGGATAGAAATCACACAAAGATCTTATGCTTTTACAGATGCTGAGAATGATGATTATATAATTTTAAAATATAATTTGACCAATAAATCTTCGTCTTATGTCAATGATGTTTATTTTGGTTTATATATGGATTGGGATATTACTGATTTTGCTAATAATGCAGGGGGGTATAATTCCGATGGCAATTATCTTTGGATGGCATATCATATCAACGATTCGGTTATGATTAATTACAGAGGCATAATGATATTAAATGGCAACCCCTCGTCATTAAATACTCAATCAATTCTTATTCCCGATTGCGAAGGTGACGGTTTTACCGTTAATGAAAAAATCAGTACTTTGAAATCCGGCCGGTCATCTGATTTAATCTATGCCAATGCTTTTGATGATCTTAATCAGACAGCCGCGGTTGGTCCTATCAGGTTTGGTGCCAACGATGAATATACTGCTGTTTTTGCTTTGCTTGCCGGCGATGATTCTACTGCTTTAGCTCAAGCGGCACTGGCGGCTAAAACAAAATATGAAAGCAATAATATTTTAACTGAGATTAATGATGATTCTGATAAATTGATTCCCAAGAGCTTTAACCTTTCTCAAAATTATCCCAACCCATTCAATCCGACAACTACCATCAGTTTTTCCCTTCCGGTAAAATCAAATGTTGAGATTGAAATTTTTAATCTCTTAGGACAATCGGTGAAAAAGTTAATCAATAAATCTATTTCACCCGGCAGTTATGAAATAGAGTGGGACGGCACTAACAAACAGGGCAAAAGCGTATCTACTGGAATATATTTGTATCGTTTAAAAACAGAAGATTTTATTCAGTCAAAAAA
>QNAD01000287.1 GCA_003641345.1 Candidatus Zixiibacteriota bacterium
ACCGGCAAACACTTGATTTAATGGAACAGGTTAAATTTGACTTTGCCTATATGTTCAAATATTCCGAACGCCCGGGAACTTTTGCGGCAAAACGCCTGCAGGACAATGTGCCGGAAGCAGAAAAAAAACAACGGCTTAATGAAGTTATTGATTTACAAAACCGGTTATCGCTGACTAGCAATGAAAAAGACATTGGTAAAACTTTTGAAGTACTTATTGAAGGTATTTCAAAAAAATCAACTGAAAATTATTTTGGCAGAAACTCACAAAACAAAGTCATTGTTTTCCCAAGAGGAAATGCCCGAATAGGTGATTTTGTACAAGTAAAAGTTATTAAGGTTTCGTCGGCGACACTGATTGGGGAAATAAACTAATTAAAAATTAACAGCTCTTTCGGATTTATAATCCGAAAGCAATCAACAAAGAACGGTACTAATACCATTATCACACAAAAATAGTCCAATAAATATTTTCTTTTTCTCCTTCTCATCGTCAAAAATACTCGCTCATAGCTACTGTTATGACTGCGTTTTTTATTTTGATAAACAAAAAAATAATTCCATTTCTTTTTGGGCTATTTTATATCTGAAAATGGTATAACGGTCGCAATCATTTTTCTTCTCGCAGAGATTCCGACTAATAATCTAAATTCGAAATAGTGTCAATAACTATATTTCGTCCGAAAAAATGTAGATTAACACACTTTTTCGTCCGAAAAAATGTAAATTAATAAAATAATTTATTACTTTTGCAAGAAAAAAAAAGATAATGGAACGAACCGCCCTACAAAATTTAATAAAATGGAAAGACAAAAAAAACAGAAAACCTTTAATAATTAAGGGAGCAAGACAGGTCGGAAAAACTTGGTTAATGAAAGAATTTGGCAAATTGTTTTTTAAAAAAGTAGTTTACATCAACTTTGAAAATAAAAAAATATTGCAACAAGTTTTTCTTCAAGATTTTAATATTGACAGAATATTAAGTGTATTTAGCATAGAAACAGGAATTGAAATTACTAAAAATGATACTTTAATAATTCTTGACGAGATACAAGAAGCAGAAAGGGGTATGACTTCTTTAAAATACTTTTACGAAGAAGCACCTGAATATTATATGCTTGCAGCCGGTTCTTATTTGGGAATAAGTATAAATCAAGAAAATTCGTTTCCTGTTGGTAAGGTTAATTTTTTGGATTTATATCCTTTGTCGTTTGAAGAATTTTTATTGGCAACAAACGGAAAAAAAATTAATGAGATAATCACTAAGCAACAATGGGATTTGACAAAAATATTTAAGTCAAAAATTATTGAAAGATTAAAACAATATTATTTTGTAGGTGGCATGCCGGAAGTTGTTAAAATTTTTATTGAAAATAATGATTATAACGAAGTACGACAAATACAAAACGAAATATTACGCGCTTACGAACATGATTTTTCAAAACATGCATTATTGAAAATAGTTCCCAGAATTAAAATGGTATGGAATTCCATTCCTGCTCAACTGTCAAAAGAAAACAAAAAATTTATTTTCGGGTTAATAAAAAAAGGAGCCAGAGCAAAAGATTTTGAACTTGCTCTGGAATGGCTTGCCGGCAGCGGATTAATACAAAAGGTTTATCGAATTTCTAAACCGGGTATTCCGTTAAAATCATACTCGGACTTCAATGCTTTTAAAGTTTTTCTTGTTGATATAGGTTTATTGGGGGCTATGTCCGAACTAGATATAAACATAATTATTGAAGCAAATCACATATTTAAAGAATTTAAAGGTGCTCTAACCGAGCAATATGTATTTCAACAACTTGTCAACAATGATTTGTTTTATTGGTCCGCAGAAAAATCAGACGGTGAAATAGATTTTATACTACAAAATAAGCAAGAAATTTACCCCATTGAAGTTAAAGCAGAAGAAAACTTAAAAGCCAAAAGTCTAAAATCTTTTTGCAATAAATATAATATTAATAATGCCGTAAGAACTTCAATGTCAGATTATCGAGAAGAAACTTGGCTAACGAATATTCCATTATTCGGCATTAAAAGTTATTTTGATAATTTATAACAAAAAACCCGTTGTGCATTTGAATAATTCGTTTTCAAGTAAATTGAAAAGCCGTTTTGACTAAAATCATATTATAGAGTTCATTAGTGGTGGGCTTAAGCCCACCACTAATGATTATTCATATAACGGCTTTAGCCAAAAAAACTACTTACCTGCTCTTTCGGATTTGTAATCTGAAAACAATTATTAGCGATGGGTTGAAACCCATCGCTAATGACAAAAAATCCGGAACGGTACTAACGGTCACAATAATTTTACTTTTTGAACGACTTTCTTTTTTTAATGAAAATTTGTATTTATGCGTTGTGTTTTCAGATAAATAATGTAAATTTGCGGGATGTAAAGAGTTGGCAGTTGTTTAAGACAGGCAGTAAGTAGTCAAGTATTAATTTAGAATAATGATTATAAAATAAAAATAGTATTTTTGTACTGTGGAAAAAATAGGACACATAGAAATTAAAATTACGGGTTCAAAAGGAAATTTAGACTTATCTCCTGATAATTATGATATTAAGGAGATTATTTCTATTCTTGAAAATGCTGAAAAGCTTTTGTATCCAAGTGATAAAAGAGATAGACCAACAATAAGTTATAGAATTGAAGAAGGTTCTGTAAAACATATTTTAAAAACATCAATTCAGTACATAATTGGTTTTAATGCAATAATTGGACAAGTAAGTCAGGTTCAAAATATTGACTTTTTAGATATTTCGACAGCAAAAGCATTTGAAAATATACAAAGTGTTGCTAAAAAACGAAACTATATCTTTAGCATAAAAACTTCACTAGATAACACTAATGAGGTAAGAATTGATAAAACAACACAATATATCAGAACTGAAGCAATTTGGGCAGAAGCAGAATTTTATTTTTATGGTAAAGTAACCAATGCAGGTGGAAAGGATAAAGCAAATATTCATATTGTAACCGATGAACTTGGAACTGTAAGAATTCAGACTCCTATTAGTTTTTTAGAACAATATGATGAGAATTTATTATACAAAGATTTTGGTATTAGAGCAATAGGAAAACAACATTCTGAAACAGGAGAAATTGATATTTCTACACTAAAATTTATTGAGTTAGTTGATTATCAAACAAAGTATGATGAACAATATTTAAAAAGACTTAGAGATAAAGCAAAAAAATCATGGCTTAACAATATTGAACCTGAAACATGGTTGAGAAATATAAGGGGAGGATATAATGCATAGAGCGGTGTTATTGGATACTAGTTTTTCCTTAGATTTTTAAATGATACAGATCCTTTATTTAAAAATGCGGATAATTATTTTAGGTATTTTCTCCAAAAAGAAATAACAATGATGATTTCTACTATTTCTATTGCAGAATATTGTGTGGGAGGAGATGTACATGAATTACCTTTAAAAAATTTGCAAATAATTCCGTTCAACCTTGACCACTCA
>QNAD01000288.1 GCA_003641345.1 Candidatus Zixiibacteriota bacterium
CTGAAACAGAACTTTCATATACGAATTGGCAACCCAAAAAAATTGCCGGTAAATACAGCAAGTCATCTATCAAATATGATACTGATTATTCTTTTGATATTGCTCAATCATCAATTGGTTATGACCCTGTATATGGTTCTATCGGAGGTTTTCAGTTAGCACTCTCGGACATTCTTGGAAATAAATCAATATATATGCTTGTCACAAACACCTCGGAAAATAAAGATGAATTTTTAGAATCATTTAATTTTGGTTTGACTTATATCAACCGAGAAAAAAGATTGAACTGGGGTGTGGGAGCGTTTCACCTTTATGATGAATATTATAATGATTTTGATTATTATTATACTGAACGGCAAGCAGGTATTATTTCTTTGTTCAGTTATCCTTTCTCTAAATTTCATCGTCTGGACTTTACAACTATTGCTCGCTATTCTGATAAAAGAAAGATATACGGGACTAACAGACGAGAGGCTTTTCTTGTAACTCATTCCTTAAGCTGGGTGTATGATAATTCTCTATGGGAAATAACCGGTCCGATTGAAGGCAGAAGATATAATTTTACTATTGGCACAACCATATCAATTGACGAAAAATATGAATACAAGAATTTTAGCCGGATGGCGATGGTTGATATGCGGCATTATTTCCGCTTGGGCATGTATTCAGCTTTTGCAAATAGAATGTTTGCTTATACATCCGCAGGTAAAGAACCACAAAAAATATATTTTGGAGGAAGCTGGTCTTTACGTGGGTATGACAGAAGAGAATATTATAAGCATAATATTCTTTTTATGTCCAACGAACTAAGATTTCCATTGATCGATATGTTGATGGTTGGTTTTCGTTTTGGCGGATTGGGGTTCAGAAGCATAAGAGGAGCTTTGTTCGTCGATGCTGGTTCCGCCTGGAACAATGATGACGATGATAGTTATGATAAATTACTTGGTTCTATTGGTTTTGGCTTGAGAGTGCCATTGGCAAACGTTGTTTTATTAAGATTTGACTGGTCCAAAAGAACTAATTTTAAAAAAATCGAACCGACAACTCATTTTGAATTTTTCTTCGGATGGAATTTTTAATGAAAAAAATAAATCAGAAAAATTTCTTATTGTTACTGTTAGTTGCTTTACTTCTTGCAAGTTGTGGGCGACAGTTCCATTTGAGCGTTGAGAGTCAGCAAATAGAAAGTAAGTGGCCCTTTTTTAAAGGGGATTTATCTGGCAAGAGCCAAGTCAACTCAGGTAGTTTTAATGGCCAACTTGACATAGTTTGGGAAAAAAATATCCACGATAAATTAACAGGTCCAATGACTCTGCAACATGATTTTATTACCTACCCCGGTGCCAGAAAAAAAATCAAATTTTTCAATTTATATGATGGTACATATTTAGGTAAAATCAAAAGTAAAAGCTTTGCCAGAACAGGTTTAGTTATTTCTAAAAATATAGGTTTTTTTGCTTTATCCCCGCCTAAAAACAGGTTGGAAGCCATAGACTTAAGCAATGGCAACTCAATTTGGAAAAGAGACTTAAGAGATGCGGCTATCGGGTCGATAATAGTAGAAGACCTGATAATTGTCAGTTCTGTAGAAGGCGTGATATATGCTTTTCACGTACAGGACGGAAAGTTAAGCTGGAAGTTTAATTGTGGCAGTAGATTGACGACTGCTCCGGTTTTTTCTGAAGGATTACTTTTCCAAACTGTCGATAATGGCGAATTGATTGCAATCTCCGTTACTGATGGTTCTGAGGTCAACCGGACAGTTACTGAGAATCCTTTGGTTAGTCCGGCGGCGATTGGACAATTGGTCTATTGTGCTGATATGAATGGCTTTGTTTACGGCATCAACCGTAGCACATGGCAGATTAAATGGAAGCAACACGCCGGCGGGCAGATTTGGGATGCACCTGCTGTTTCCGATAATACTATTTTTGTTGGATTAAGTTCAGGTGAGATTGTTGCTTTAGATGCTTTGACCGGTATCATAAATTGGCGTTTTGATGCCAATGAAGTAGTAAGTGCGAAACCGATAGTCGTGAATAATATTCTGATTATCGGAACTCTTAGAGGCAAAGTTTTTTCACTGGACACTAACAGTGGAAAAATCATTGACCAAAAAGAGTTCAAAGGTGCAATAAAGTATTCTCCGGTAACTGATGGAAATAAAATTTATGTGGCAACCCAGCAAGGGTTGTTAATCAGTTTAGGAGATAAGGATGGATCCCTCAACCAGAAAGATTACTGAATCTACTTTTGATATAAATCTTAAAGAGCTATCTCAATCTATTACCCGTGAATTAGCTATGGCTTTGAAAAAAGTAGCAATTTACGGTACAGGACATCCTGTTTCCGTTAAGTCGCTGGATAAACCGTGGATGGTTTTCGGCCAGATATATAAAATAAAACAGCAGGTTAATATTAATCTCTTCAGAGGAGAACTGTATGTTTTAAACATATCTCAACCTGACAATGTTTTTACAAAAGAAATTATTAAATTTATGCAGTTACATGACATCAAAGTTATTCTATTTCATGAATCATTAACTAAAAATGAATTAATTTTATTCGCTGATAAATTCGTTAAAAGATCCAACCTTTCTAATCCGGAAAATCATCTAAGTAATTTTTTCAAGAAAAAAGAAATTCAATCCATAGAAATAAATTCTGAATATGGTTACGATTATTTTGAAAATAACCGTCAATATCGAGGAGATGTAGCAGGAGATTTTTCGGTGAGATGTATTGCCTTGGATCAAATTGCCGAAGATGTAAAACTCTTAACAGAATTATCGAAAAATTTCAGCGACGCATGCAAAAAATATTATATTGATTTTCATCAAAATATTATTGAATACCTTCTGCCTGAAAAAATTGCTTCAATCCCATCTGAAAAATTTACTAAAGATGTCAATTCCTATAAACATACAATTCAAAATACAAAACCTGATGAACTAAACAATGAATCATTCCTAAATTCACTTGCCTCTCTTCTGGATTATCATCCTAACAAAGAGTTAATTCTAAGCAGTTTCAAAAACTCACCTCTCCATAATTCTCAACCATTATTCCAATCTGAAAACTTACAATTGAAATTAACTCCAATTCAGATTTATGAAAAAGCTAATGAAAATTATTTCAACAGTAAATTTAATTTTGAAACTCAAATAGAACTCTTTAATAGTTTTGTAAGATTATTTAAAACAGGTAATACGAAATTTGGGATTAACTCAGTTGAAAACCTTATGGAAAAATTAAGCGATCCTCATCCGGATATTAGACAGAGGTCGCTAAATGTTATTCTGACAATTATTGAAAATTATAACGATATAATGGATCGTAATATCATTGAGGCTATCCTAAATTACTGTATAATTTCGTTAAATGTTAAACAGGAGACTTATGAATATTCGGAGATTATTTGGCAACTAATTTGTCTTCTGATGAAATTATCAGACTTTGAATCGATCACTAAATTAACTGATGC
>QNAD01000289.1 GCA_003641345.1 Candidatus Zixiibacteriota bacterium
ATCTTAAAAGAAAAAAATAATACTTTTGCCAAATATTTATGAGTTACAAAAAAAATATTTTGTATTTTTGATGCAAAGAAATATGAAGCAGAAACGAAATATTATTATTTTTTTCTCTTTTTTCCTATTGGTTGTGAGTACCTCTCAAGCCCAACGGGCAGCTCGTTGGCGGCGTATGCGATATGAAGTTATTTATGGTGTAGGGGGAACAAATTTTCTAGGGGAATTAGGTGGTGCCAACCAAATAGGAACAAATTTTGTACGCGATTTTGAAGTTGCTCAAACCCGTCCACTACTCTCTATTGGCATGCGATACAAAATATTACAAGATTTTGCAATTAAAGCCAGTCTTTACTTTGGTTATTTACATGGCGATGATAACACAACCACAGAACAATTTAGACATAATAGAAACCTTCGTTTTAGATCTCCCATTGTCGAATTTGGTCCCCAATTAGAATATTCTATCTTCAGGGAACGAATTGGACATCGTTACAACTTAAGGCGAGTTCGCGGTATTAAAGGATTTGCTGTCAATACTTATTTTTTTGTTGGTATTACAGGATTTTGGTTTAATCCACAAGGGAAATATACAGATGGCAAATGGTATAACCTCCAACCACTTGGTACAGAAGGCCAAGGATTAATAGCTACCCGAAAAAAATATTCCCGTATTCAAGTTGCAATTCCTTACGGTATTGGATTTAAATATGGACTAAGCCGTAAATGGAGTGTCGGTTTGGAATATGGAGCAAGAAAAACATTTACTGATTACATTGATGATGTAAGTACAACATATTTTGACAATCAGCTAATTAGAGAAAATTATGGTGATATTGCTGCTCAATTAGCAGATCCGTCAAGTGGAGAACATTCCAATTGGACCGCAGCAGGACAACAACGCGGAGATGCAAAAGATAAAGATTCTTATATGTTCATGTCAATTACCCTAACCTATAAATTACGACAAAACAGACAAGGATTACCAAAATTTTATTAATTTCTTTGTCAGTTTAAAACAAAATAATACCTTTGTAAGTTGATTAAGAAAATGCTTGTGAAAAAATATATTTTAATTATTCTTCTTTTCTTTTTTGGAGTTCAGTTAAGTAATGCCCAATTGTGGAAGAGAGCACGATACGAAGCTATCATTATTACGGGGACTTCTTCTGTTTTTACTGATTTAGGAGGAGCAAATGCTCCAGGAACTCATTTTGTAAAAGACCTTGATATTCAAACTACCCGACCACTCATTGGTGTTGGTGCCAGATACAAATATTTAGAAAATATATCTTTTAAATTCAATATGATTTTCGGATATCTAAAAGCCGGTGATTACCTTACTACAGAACCAGGTCGTGCAAATAGAGGTGTAGTTGCGAGAACGCCACTATTAGAAACTTCGGTTCAGGGAGAATACTCTATTGTGAAAGAACGGCTCGGAAGACGCTACACTTTCTCGCATTTCAGAGGTGGCAGAAACTTCAATATTATGTTTGTTAATACTTATGTATTTGCTGGTTTTGGGAGTATATTCTATTCACCTCAAGTAGCTGCTTACAACGGAGCAAAGTGGTCAAAACCAACAGGTCAGGCACCCTCAAGTAAAGGAGAAAGTTATTCCCACTTTTCCATGACATTTCCATTTGGTGTCGGATTCAAATATGCCATTAATCGAAAATGGAAAATAGGTCTTGAGTTTGGTAACCGATATACACTTACCGATTATTTAGATAATCATTCCGATATCTATTCAAAAGGAAATGACTCCTATTTTTTCTTTAATATCAATTTAATTAAACGACTCAAGACAGCCCGAAGCGGTTTGCCAAAATTTTAATTAAAATTTTGCGTTTACTTCAATATGAAGCAACTTGTTTTCTTGTTATCCCTAATTTTTAGTATTTCTGTTTTTGCCCAAAAAAAAGCAGATATTGGACTGTTTTTTGGAGGTGCCTATTATCAGGGAGATATTAACCATGCCCGATTATTTTATCGTGTCAGCCCTTCTTATGGGATTTTATATCGTTTTAATTTAAATAAACGATGGGCATTTCGTGGCAATCTCATTGTTAGTTCCCTTTCTGGAATCGATAAAAATTTCACTTATGGTTACCAAACAATCAGAAATTGGGAATTCTCTACACCATTAGTAGATGTATCCGGTCAGGCAGAGTTTAATTTCAAAAATTACCATGTTGGAAAAAAACAGTATCCTCATTCTCCATATGTTTTCTTAGGACTTAGTTTTATTATTGCTTCTTATGCTGAAAACCCCTACATTATTGGTATCCCATTTGGGTTAGGATATAAACAAAATGTTGGGAAACGGATTGGTATTGGTCTTGAATGGGGCTACCGAAAAACCTTTTCCGATTACATTGATAACCTCTCCGGAGAACGATTATATCCTTCCATTGTAACCAGTCCTTCACAAAAAGTTTCGTTAAAACAACGCGGAAATTTCCGTAATACAGATTGGTATTCTATCTTTGGGCTTTTTATTACATACAAATTATCACCGGGACGAACGGCTTGTTATATTTATAATGACTAATATCAAAACAAAGATTAACCCTAATAATTTACCTCAACATGTTGCTATTATTATGGATGGTAATGGACGATGGGCTAAGAAAAAGAATAAACTCAGAATATTTGGACACCAAAAAGGGGTTAAAACGGTAAAAGAAATTGTTAAAGCATCAATTGAGATAAGTATTAGATACTTAACCATTTACGCTTTTTCTAAAGAAAACTGGCAACGCCCAAAAGCTGAAATAGAAGGGCTAATGTCATTATTGATTTCTGCTATTGACGGAGAACTTGATGAATTACACGAGAATAATGTCAAGATAAATACTATTGGTGATTTTTTATCGTTACCTGATTATGTGCAAAAAAAGATTTCGTATGCTATCGAAAAAACGAAAAATAACACAGGGTTAAATCTAATTATTGCACTCTCGTATGGTTCAAGACATGAAATTACGGAAATGACAAAACAACTTGCAGAAAAAACTTTAGCCGGAACAATTAAACCTGAAGAAATCAATCAGGAAATAATTCAACAACATTTGATGACTGCTACATTTCCGGATCCGGAACTTTTGATCAGAACAAGTGGAGAGTATCGAATAAGCAATTTCTTATTATGGCAAATTGCATACGCTGAATTATATTTTACTGACAAATTATGGCCGGAATTCGGACGGGAAGATTTTTTTGAGGCAATTATTGATTTTCAGGAACGCGAACGAAGATTTGGAAAAATTAGTGAACAAATAAATAATGGGTAAGAATAAGATTTTAATATTTTTTTTAATCCTTTTTGCAAACTATGTAAATGGGCAGGAAATAGGAACTTTTGATGTAGACTATTTCTCACCAAAAGAATACGAAATTGGTGGAATTGAGGTAACCGGAGTTCAGTTTGTTGACCCGTCAATTGTAATAAACCTAACCGGACTGTCTGTTGGTCA
>QNAD01000290.1 GCA_003641345.1 Candidatus Zixiibacteriota bacterium
ATAAATATTGATAAACTTCTTGGTAATCATAGGTTTCCCAAAATTCCAAATTAGCTGTTCCCTGCAATAATTTACGCACCCGTTGCGGGTCTTTAATTCCGGGCAACTCAATTAATACACGCCCTGAATTACCTTCGAGCCGTTGAATATTCGGTTGAGTAACACCAAAACGGTCAATACGACTTCGTAAAATATTAAAAGAATTATCAATCGCACTTTGGGTATTCTCTCTGAGTACTTTGAGAACATCTTCATTGGTAGAATTATAATTGATCTTATCTTTTAACTCAATGGTATTAAAAATAGATGCCAATTTACCTCCCGGAGCAATTTGATTAAATGCTTCGCCAAAAAGTGTCAGAAAATCAGACTGACTATTCCGTTGCATCTTCTTTGCCAATGCAATAGCTCGTATAAAAGTTGTATCTTTGCTATAGTTAGCCAACGAACGGATAACATCTACAGTGGAAATTTCCATTACGACTTCCATACCGCCTTTCAGGTCTAAACCAAGATTCAGTTCCCTTTCTTTTATGTCGCGATAAGTAAAATCTTTTATGCCAAAAACGCTGTAAACAGGTTCTCCCGAAATGGAATCCAAATATTGTTTTTCCATTGCCATATCACCTTGGGCATATTCTTTGGCTTGATTTTTAACCTGATACGATTTCCATGTAAAGGAAAGTTGATATAAACTTACTAGAAAAAATAAGATTGTAAATGTTAATATTGCACCTCTATTCTGCATTATTATAAAGTTTTAATTTTTAATGGGGTGCAAATATAGGAAAATTTTCAACAATAAAATTCTCGGCAAATAATTTTATTTTTTTTGAGAAAAGAAGCTACAAATTCAAGAAATTTAATACATTTGTTTCGCTATTAACCATTAAAAACTAATCAAATGAAAAAAATTTGTCTTTTCTTCGGGCTGTTTTCAATGTTATTGACCTCTGGAGCTATTGCACAGATAACCCTTTATGCTTCTGACGCACCACAGGTTGATGATGAGTTTATCAATGCTAATGATACTACAAATATTGATACAGTCCTGCCAATTTTAACCGGCACCAATATGACATGGGATTTTTCGTGGATACGAAACGACTCACAGGATACAACAAATTATGTCGATCCTGCTACCACACCAAATGCAACTACTTTTCCGACAGCAACATTAGCTCAGCCGGGACAACAGGGCTATACTTATTTCTTTTCTGACCAAGACCATTTAGAAGTTATTGGCGGGCAAATGGACACAATGGCTGTTCTTTTTGAAGATCCACTAACCTATTTTATTTTTCCTCTCTCATACGATTCAATCTTTTCCGACACCGGAGTTATGAACATTACAATTGCCTACGATACGACAATCGATATTGGAGGACAAACCGTTTCCATCGATTCTGTTCGAATTAGGCGAACAATGATTTTAAATGATACCGTTACGGGCTGGGGAAGTGTTACAACTCCCGTGACAACTTACGATGATGTATTACAACTGAAATCAAATGAAGTAGATGTTGATTCTATTTCTATCCATACCACAGGATTTATTTCAATATGGATGCCAATTCAAAATATGTCAACCACAATTAACAAATGGGAATGGTTTACAAAATATAAAAAGACAGCTTTAGTATCACTTGAAGTTTCAGGTGATACCCTAAAAAAGATATCTTATTTTCTTGACCCGTCAGCCAATATTGAAACGGAGAGTATCGGAAATTCCTCTATTATCGTTTTCCCAAATCCTGCTACTACCCAAATTAATTTTTCTTCAAAAACACCTGTTTCGTATGTTGAGATTTTTGATATGAAAGGTAATCTTATTCAGAAAGTTTCAATAAAAAATCAGTCGATGTCTGTAGAAAATTTACCTTCGGGGAATTATTTAATTAAATCGTTTGACAAAAATTACAAATTAGCAGGAATCAATAAACTCACTATTTTGCGATAATCTCTTTAGTATGCAAAATATCCTTTTTTCTATTCTGCTTTTGATATTTACCAACGGGCTGTTTGCTGAAACTATTACGCCGGAAGAAATGGAACCGTCAAAAACAAGTTTCATTATTACACACCCTACCGTAAGCAATATCAAGAATTTTCAATATCTGATTGACAATAATATTCTAAAAATTCCTAATGTAAAAATTTATGGTGTTTTTTACAAATTTGAAAAATACGATTATGCTGCTTCGGAAGAATACATTAAAGAAAACAACTTGTCTCATTTCCAATTGGTAGAAATTGACGATTCTATCCCTGCAGAAAAAATCAGACAGCAGAATGCCTGCTCCGACGACTTTTATCTATTGGCAAAAAGTGTACAGGGAATTATTTTCCTCGGAGGAGATGATTTACCGCCTGCAACTTACAACAATCAAACTAATTTATTGACCGGTATTGACGACCCGCAACGGCATTATTTCGAACTATCTTTTGTTTATCATTTGTTGGGTAATTTCCCTGTTACACAAGATTCTTTTCCGATACTCAAGAATAATCCAAATTTTATTGTTTGGGGTATCTGTCTTGGAATGCAGACGATAAATGTTGCTTTAGACGGTTCGTTGATACAGGATATTTCCTCGGAACTTTACGGATGTAAAACAGTTGAAGATGTGCTTGCTATGGACACCAATAATGTTCACAAAAATTACGAGCGGTTACTACATTCCGATTTGTCAATGACGGGAGGAAAATTTCATCCGATTCGTTTTTCCGGAAAATCTTTTCTGAAAGCGATAGCCGACACCATTAAAAATACAACACCACTGGTTTACAGTTATCACCATCAATGTGTCAAAGTTCTTTCACCTGATTTTACACTAATAGCCACTTCTCTCGACGGGAAAGTACCCGAAGCAATGCATCACAAAATTTATCCGAATGTTTACGGTTTCCAATTTCATTTTGAATACCAATATCTTTATGACGAAAATATAAAAGTACTGATACATACTTCCGACAAATCACAACAATCTCTGCGACATTATCTTAAACAACACGGAAGTTTGGTATTCCAATATAAGGTTTGGGAATATTTTTCAAAAACACTTATGCCCTGACATTAAAAATCCTTATATTGCTTTTTCAAAAAAAACTGAAAATTTTTATTGTAATTGTTAAGATTAAATTAAATTTGTACCGTAAATAATTTTTATACTGAACTCAAATACAAAGTTTATTAGGACATGAATCAATTAAGACAACAGAAATTTATACACATATTACAAAAGAAGGACCTGATAATATTGATAATCCGCTTGATGACTTTGAATTATGATATGATTAACAAAAAAGGATATAAGAAAAATATCAACACCTTGGTGTTGATACAGTAATGTTAGCCATTATTATGAGAAAGCAGAAGTTAATAATATTTATTTTTTTCGTAGTTTCGATACAGGCATTTTCACAGTATCGAATTGAAAAGACATTAACCGATACCTGTTATGTGTTAGAAAA
>QNAD01000291.1 GCA_003641345.1 Candidatus Zixiibacteriota bacterium
GCAGCCGAGAATAGTTCGTTTTGGTATCTGATTTTGTGTGGGGTAGTGGCTGTTTGCAGTATGATTTTGCCCGGATTGTCAGGTTCTTTTGTTTTAATCCTGATGGGGAATTACAAGTTGGTAATGATTGATGCGGTTAATAATTTGGATTTGATGACACTTTTACCTGTTGTGATTGGTGCAGCTGTTGGGTTGCTCGGATTTTCGTATTTCCTGTCGTGGATTTTTAAAAAATATAAAGACCAGACCATTGCTTTACTGACAGGATTTATACTTGGCTCTTTGGCAATTCTTTGGCCTTGGAAACATGAAATTACAAAAGCATTTGGCGACAAAGTAAAAGTAGTTGGCTATGAACGGTTTTTGCCCGACCATTTTAATACGGAAGTAATGATGGCAATTGTTTATGCTGTTTTGGGAATTGCATCCATTTGGTTGTTGGAAAAGCTGGCACAAAAGAAAACGAAGATAGAAGATAAATAATAAGATTTAAATGGTATGACGGGTTTTAATTTATAATCTAATGAAAACTTACGGTTTACTTGGTTTTCAGTTGTCGCATTCTTTTTCAAAAAAGTTTTTTACTGATTTTTTTACTGAAAACAAGTTACCTTATCAATATCAGCTATTTGAATTTTCCCGTATCGAAGATTTTTTTGAAAATATAAAGTCTGTTCGGGGACTTGCAGGGTTTAATGTTACAGTTCCTTACAAAGAAAAAGTAATTCCTTTCTTGGATAAGCTGTCGCCCGAGGCACAAGCCGTGGGAGCTGTTAACTGCGTAAAATTTGTTGATGGCATTTTAACCGGATACAATACGGATATTTACGGTTTTGAAAAAATTCTGGAGCTGCTGAGAATCAAAAAAAAACACGCATTAATTCTTGGTACCGGCGGTGCTGCAAAAGCTGTTTCCTATGTGCTGGCAAAAAAAGAAATTAAATGTCAGTTTGTTTCTCAAAATCCTAAACAGCAGGATGTGTTTTCGTATGAAGACTTATGGAACGAGAATATTTTATCCTATTCCCTGATAATTAATACAACTCCCTTGGGAATGTATCCCAAAACGGAAGATTTTCCGAAAATTCCGTATCAAAGGTTAACGCCGAAGCATACACTAATTGATTTAGTTTACAATCCTGTGAAAACGGAATTTCTCTTTCGGGGCGAGCAACAAGGGACTACAATAATTAATGGAATGATAATGCTTGAAAATCAAGCTCTGAAGTCGTGGGAAATTTGGGAAAATTCCTAAACGGTTTTTGTCTTATTCAGCAGATAAATGCCTGAGAAAACAACCAGCATCCACAAAATCTGAATCCATGAAACTGTTTCGCCGTCGAAAATGCCCCACAAAATAGCAAAAACGGGAATGATATAAGTAACCGATGAAGCAAAAATTGCAGAAGTATATTTAATTATAATATTGATACCTAAAACAGCAATTGATGAACTGAATACGGCAAGAATACTAATATAACCGAGGTCGTAATATGCTTGTGGCTCTGTAAATTGTGAGAAAATACCGGAGGTAAACAGTGTAATGGCAGCCACCGGAAAAATCAGAGAAAAAGACAATAGTGTAATTGTTAGTCCATCAAATTTCGGAAAATATTCATGAATCACATTGGTGTTGATGCCGTAAAATAAACTGGCTAAAATAATGACTAGCGTATAAATCATGTTACCTTCTGTAAAATCAGCAATTCCTTTGCTGAGAATTAAACCTACAGTGCCAAGAAATCCGATAAGCAGACCGAGATATTTCAAAAAACCTACTTTGTGCCGAAATATAAATACGCTGATGATAAAAGCGAAAATCGGGGTAGTGGAATTTAAGATTCCTGCCAATGAACTATTGATGTGCATCTGTGCCCATGTAAACAAAAAAGCAGGAATAAAATTTCCGATAAAAGCGACTTCAAGTAGAGGTAAAATATTTTTTTTGTCGATTAATTTAAGTTTTTTTATGGCAAAAGGCACCAAAACTAAACTGGCAATAAACATCCGTAGCGAAGCTACCTGAAACATATCGAAGGATCTCAATCCTTTCTTTATCAGGATGAAAGATGCTCCCCAAATGAAAGATAGAATAACTAGTAGTACCCATTGGTTAGCTCGTTTGGTTAGGTCAATATGCATAGGACAAAGGTAATATTTATATCAGGTAATTTTACAAAAATAAAAAAATCGTATCTTCGCTCTTGTGAAAAAAACAGTTTTTGCTGCCATATTATTTACTTTAACTGTCATAATTCTTTTTTCGTGTAAGCCCGAAAAAAAGTGGGATTGTTTTAAAGGAACAGGAAAATCAGCCATCAAAGAGGTGTATCTGACATCCTATGATTCGTTATATATTGACGGGCAAATGACAGTGAATTTGATTCAGGACACAACCGACTATGTGGTTTTCTCCGGTGGCGAAAATCTTTTGGCAAAAATAGATGCCACCATAGAAGATCATTCTATGACATTAAAAGACAATAATCATTGTCGTTGGGTGAGGAGTTATAAAAAAGCTAAAATTACGGCAGATGTGCATTTTTCGCGTTTGCTGAAAGTTATTTTTTATAAAGGTGCGGATTTATTTTCTCCTGATACACTCTATCTAGATACACTTATCATTAGTATTTGGTCAAAAATTGGAACAGTTGATTTGTTGATTGATGCTCAATATACGGCAATAAAATTAAATGCAGCTACCGGCGATTATTTTTTAAGAGGGAAATCGGACTTTAACTATATGTATTCTGTTGGGAATGGTAATATTTATACAGATGAATTACAATCGAAGAACGGTGATATTTATTGTAACTCAACAGGGAAAACGACTTTTTGGATTAGTGAGAAAGTTAAATTGAAAATTTTGAATAGTGGAAATGTTTATTATCGTTTACCAAAGCCTACAATTGAACTTGTAAAAAGGGATTGTGCTACGGGAGAAATTTTTCCGCTTTCCGATTAATATTCCTTCACTTCCACTTCACCCATAACAACTCTTAAGCCGTTTAGTGCAAGGGCACGCATCTCATCTTCGCCCGGATAAACATGAATAGGTGCAATACGATAAACGCGTTCCATCAGCAGGTTAACAAACATTTTACTGTGGGCAATACCGCCGGTAATCAGAATGGCATCTACATTGCCTTTAAGCACAGGGCACATGGCACCTATTTCTTTGGCTACCTGATATGCCATGGCTTCAAAATAAAATTTGGCATCTTTGTCGCCTTCGTAAATGTGTTTCTCTACTTCATAAGCACTGTTTGTGCCGAGGAAAGCTACCAGTCCGCCTTCACCTTTTATCATTCGCTTGAGTTTTTCTTTGGTGTAGGCACCGCTAAAACAGGCATTTACCAGTTGTCCAACAGGTAGCGTACCACTGCGTTCCGGCGAAAAAGGTCCATCGCCATCTAAACCCTGATTGACATCAATAACGCGTCCTTTTTGGTGAGCACC
>QNAD01000292.1 GCA_003641345.1 Candidatus Zixiibacteriota bacterium
TCTAAGTCTGTTTCGGTAGCAGCCCATTCGGGAGTGTAATTTCTAACATGAGCTTTTAGCTGGCTAAAACCGTAAGTATATTTCTTGACATAAGCTTTGTCGTAAAGTTCATCATTAATTATAACATGTATCCAAGCTAAAAGTAATGCCAAGTCGGTTGCCGGTTTTATGGGTAACCAATATTTTGATTTGCTGGCAGCGGTGGAAAAACGGGGATCAACAGTGATGATAGTTGCTTTTTTGTCAATAGCTTCCGACATTTCCTGGACCTGTCCGTTGTGCATGTTTTCTCCGATATGTGTGCCGATAAGTACTAAGCATTTGGTATCTCTAATGTCTGTGGGTTCGGGTGAACTTACTCCTTGCCCAAAAGTAGCGATAAAGGCAACTTCACGGGGGCCGCGGCATTGTGCATATGACGGTGCTGCAACACTGACAGAGCCGATGGATTTAAGCATGTGGCTCCAGAATTTTCCTGCAGAACCGTGTGTAAATAAAGCAATGGACTCAGGTCCGTACTTTTCTTTTAACTCTGTTAGCTTTTTTGCCGTAAAATTCAATGCCTCATCCCACGATACCTCTTTAAATGTTTGCGAACCGGATTTTCCTACTCGCATCATCGGATTCTTCAGACGGTCTTTATCGTAATACATACCAACACCACCGGTTCCGCGAGGACACATGCGTCCGTTACTATTAGGGTCGTCTTTGTTCCCGATAATTTTTTGAATGTTTCCGTTTTTATCTTTATATACCCAACCGGCACATTTCCAAAAGCAGATTTCGCAATAAGTGGGAACTTTTTCAGCTTTGGATTCGTCTAATGGCGGTTCGGAATTATCTAAGAAAGAAGGTACCCAGTCTAAAATGGGACCTGCCATTGCCAATCCGGCTGTTCCCGCTGCAGAAATCTTGATAAAATCGCGTCTTGTTGCTTTTTTCATTTACTGTTTTTTATAAATTTGATATTTATCAAATAAACAAATGTTAAATATCAGGACTCAAATTTAAAAACAACAATTTAAAAAAAACATTTTATATAACATACAATTAAGATTGACTACTGATTTCAATCAATTTCTGCTTTTCAAGGATTTTAATCTGCTTACCATTTAATTCTATTAGACCGCTGTTCTTAAAGTCTTTAAGAATTCTGACAACATTTTCCATTGCCATGCTAGTCATTTCCGATAAATCTTTTCGGGATAAAGTGAGCTCAAAATTATCACTGTTATATACATCTGTTGAAAGCTCCAAAAGAATTTCCGCCATCCTATGTTGTAGTTGTTTGTTAGATAGGCAATAAAGTTTTCTGATGATTTTTGTGATATTGAAATCTAAATCTTTTATTACCTCTATGGCAAAGTTAGCATTTTCGAATACCATAGTTTGGAATTGCTTTTTTTCAATAAGGCAAACTGTTGTCGGGTCTTTAAGAGAAACAACGGTAAAGTTATGAAATTTAATGTCAAAAAGAGAGGTTAGTCCAATAAGTTCTCCGGATTTTACCAATTTTACAATTAAGTTTTTTTGATGACCTTCAATGTAAATTTTAGCCATCCCGCTTTTGATAAACAAAACATGGGTGGCAAAAGTTCCTTGTTTAATGATTGTTTCCCCTTTCTTGTATGAGATTTCTGTTCGGAATTCATTGAATCTTAATAGCTCATCAGCTGATAGGTGACTAAAACATTTTGATTTGTTGGGGCAGTTTAAGCAATTGGTTTTGTGAAGCATTTTTTTTTGCAAAGATAAGAAAAAATCAACTATTTCCTTTTAAAAAATCAAAAATCAGATTACAAAAGGAATGTTGTTTTTAAGCAGATGAATGTTTTTTCCATGCTTATATATTTGTATCAACAAAAAAATACAACAATCTATATATATAAATAATCAAAATCAATGAAAAATTTTCTAAAGTTTATTATTTTTATTCTAATTCCTATCGGTATTGTTTTTTTGATGGTTTTCACCTTTCAAGATACCGAGGAATTTGTAAAATCGACTAATGAGATTAAATTGGAGAAGCAGGATATGCCTGCAGATCATCAGAAATTTGAAGTTCTTCAACAAGAATTTACATCTCCGCAACAGGTTACTGAGGCGTGTTTGTCCTGTCACAATACCCGTGGTGAAGAAATCATGAAAACTGTTCATTGGCGTTGGTTGCAAAAAGATACGCTAATGCACAGGGGTATAATGGATTTAGGAAAAAAAAATGTTTTAAATAATTTTTGTATTGGGATAGAAAGTAATGAAGCTCTTTGTCAGACATGTCATATTGGTTATGGATGGAAGGATAAATCTTTTGACTTTAACGACTCCAAGAATATTGATTGTTTAATTTGTCATGATAATTCCGGTGAATACAAAAAGCAAAAAGGAAAAGCCGGAAATCCACCTGAAGGACTTAACTTGTCGCATATTGCACAAAATATTGGGTATCCACAAAACAAAAATTGTGGTTTTTGCCATTTCAAAGGTGGCGGTGGCAATAATGTAAAGCATGGCGATTTGGAACAAGGACTTATTGGATGCACAAGAGATGTTGATGTTCATATGAATAAGGAAAATAATATGAATTGTACCGACTGTCATACGACAGAAAATCATAATATCAAGGGAAATCTTTATACCGTTGCTGCCAATGATAATAATAGGATTACTTGCGTACAATGTCACTCGTCCAAACCACATAAAGACAAACTGCTCAACAGTCATTTTACAAAAGTGTCTTGTCAGGCATGCCATATTCCGACTTATGCAAAACTTGCTCCCACAAAAACTTATTGGGACTGGTCAACAGCAGGAAAGTTAAAAAACGGAAAACCTTACGAAGAGGTACAGGATGAATTTCACAAATATGATTCCAAGCACGGAACGGCAGTTTTTGGAAAAGACTTACAACCTGAGTATGTTTGGTTTAGCGGACAATCAGATCATTTCTTGATTGACGATACGATAAAAAGTGATACCATAGAATTAAACCCGTTAAAATGTTCCTGTACAAACCACAAAAGCAAGATTTATCCTGTTAAGGTTATGCGTGGCAAGCAAATTTACGACACTGAGAATAAGACATTAATTCAGCCGAAATTATTCGGTCCAAAAGGATCGGGTGCTTTTTGGGCAGATTTCGATTGGAATGCTTCCGCACAAAAAGGAATGGAATATATCGGACAAGATTATAGTGGACATTACGGATTTATTAATACAAAAAGTTATTGGTTAATTAATCACATGGTTTCACCTGCTAAAGATGCTCTGACTTGTAACGAATGCCATAATTCGAATGGCAGATTAAAAGATTTAACCGGATTTTATTTGCCGGGAAGAGATCAAAACCATTTTCTTGATTGGTTTGGAATTTTCTCAATCCTCGGTGCATTTTTAGGTATTTTTATTCATAGCATTTTAAGAATTAAAGGTTCAAAGAGCAATTAAAAACAAA
>QNAD01000293.1 GCA_003641345.1 Candidatus Zixiibacteriota bacterium
CAGCTGACCACCTTCGGGCGAGGTATAGGTATAGGTAAGCTCAAAATTCTGATTGGTAGCATCATATTCGCCCGGTTGGAGAGATGATATATAACTAACATCAGAAGAAGAAAAAGTCCCGCCTGCAAAAAGAGCTTCCGGAGTAGCTTTAGTTGCCAAGGGAAGCATTTCAATATTGTTCGTATCTCTATAATTATAGTCATTCAGTTTAATTGAAACTGGACCACCGCCAAAAGTTGATAAAACAAGAGAGTATTTTTGAGTTTTTACTACAATCGTATCATAAACAGCCGAATCCAAAGGCTGAACCACTTCAGGTTCAATTTTAATATCTGCCTGAGTATCAACAACTTGCTCTAATGGTTTGGCTACTTGATTATCAATTTGTTGAGTAGTATCAACCGGAGGTGGGGGAGGTTCAGCCGGATTGTATAATCCAAGCTCTTCCATAATTGGAAAATAGAATATTACAATAACTACCAAAATTCCTATCATTATGACAGATTTTTTATCCAATTTATATTCCCTGTTTCTTATTATTTATTATATTATTACTATTCATGCTCTTATACGATTTCTGATTAAATCAGCGGATCATAACCTCCCTCATGCCATGGATGACATCTTGAAACTCTTTTAATCGTCAAAATCAAACCTTTAACAGCTCCATATTTTTTAAAAGCATCTTCGGAATAATGTGAGCAAGTTGGCTGAAACCGACACTGATTACCAATATACGGAGACAACACTATGCGGTATATGTAGATAACTAAAATGAAAGGGTAAGCAAAAATTGATATTTTTTTACTCGACGGAGTTGAGCTTACTGAACATTCGGCTAATTTCTGCATTTATAACGTCAAACCTGACAATTTTATCGGTTTTTTTGGGAAGAATTCCAATTCTATAATTTTTATCAAGTTTCTCCCTGTTTTGTCTAATTGCTTCTCTGAAAATCCTTTTAATTCTATTTCTTTCAACAGCTTTTTTTATTTTACCAGAAACAAAAACACCAAATTTAAATTGACTGGTTTCTTCCCAAATTAATATAAAATAATCCGTAAATATTCTGCGCCCCTTATCAAACAGATGATCGATTTCGATCCTGCTTTTTAAGCTGTAGATACGGGGTAGTTTATTTTCTTTTATTGGCAACGGTAGGGGCTAATCTCTTTCTGCCCTTAGCTCTACGCCGGGCGAGAACTTTCCGTCCGTTTTTAGTCGACATCCGTTCCCGGAAACCGTGGTCATTCAATCTTTTACGCCTTGAAGGCTGATACGTTCTTTTCATTTTTTACCTCAAAAATATTTTAGCCCTCGAATATAACAAAAATATATTATTCGTCAAGAAGAATTAATATTTTAGTGATGTCCAAATTGACTTATAATAAATATATTATACATAATAATTCTTGAAACAAAGGAGATTTACAAATGAGTAATATTCGTAAAATCGGCGAAAAAGAAATAGAACGGTTTTTAGAGCTTTCTTCCGACGCATATCCAGCTTTTATGATTAAATCCGATGATGAACGGGAAAAAATCAAAAAAACCTTTTTAGAGGCTAACAAGGACCCTCGCTATAGCATATATGGATATTTCAGAGACGATAAGATGCTGGGGCAGATGCGTTTATTTGATTTTCAGATGAATTTTCATGGACAAAAAATTCTTGCAGGTGGACTAGGATCGGTAGCAGTTGATTTGCTTCACAAAAAAGAAAAAATTGCCAAAGAAATGGTAGAATTCTATTATAAATATTTTTATGAGCTTGGCGCACCAATTGCAGTTCTTTGGCCGTTTCGTCATGATTTTTATAAACAGATGGGGTGTGGCTATGGCACCAATATTTATGAATACAGCGTCAAACCGGAAAATCTTCGGAATGGAAAATCAAAGGAACATATTCGTTATCTGACTAAAAAAGATTTACCAAAACTAAATGATTGTTACAACCGCCATGTAGATAAAACACACGGGATGATTGAAGAAAGCATACTTATCAGAGAGCTTCGTTTTGAACGCCAAAAAACTTCTAAATATGTTGGATATGTAAAAGATGGTAAAATTAATGGTTATATGGTTATTTCTTTTACAAAGGGAGACGCTGACTCTTTTATTCATAACAATATAATAGTCGAAGATTTGATTTATGAAACACCTCAAGCATTATCTGAAATGTTAACATATTTACATATTCAGCTTGACCAGATTAACAGGGTTATTTTCCGTACCAGTAATGAATATTTCTTTTCTCAGTTATCTGACCCTCGCAATGAAACAATGAATATGATGCCCTCGGTTTATCATGAGAGTGCTCGATTCGGAACGGGAATGATGTATCGTATTTTGAACACGCAAGGCATATTTAAAGCTATGACGAAAAGAAATTTCAACAACCAAACAATCAAAATTAAATTCAATGTGATTGATTCTTTTTTCCCCGCTAACGAAGGAAGCATAATTTTACATTTCAATCAAGGCAATTTATCACTTGAGAATGACGGCTTTTATGATGTTGAGATTGATATTGATGTTTCAGAGTTATCATCTCTTGTAATGGGTTCGGTTAATTTTAGAGCGATGTATGATTTTTCATTAATTAAGATATCCGATGAATCTTTTGTGGATACAATTAACAAATTGTTTGCAGTGGAACATAAACCAATATGCACAACGGGTTTTTAATTTTGCAGATTAAAATCTATTGATATCTTATTGACCGGCAATCAACCGCAAACCATCGAGAGTTAAAGTTGCATCAACCCGTTTGATATGTTTTGAATATTTTCCAATCCCTTTTGCCAACCCACCGGTAGCAATAATAATCGGGCTGGTAAATCCGGTTTCATCAATTATTTTTTCAATAATATAATCTACCTGCCCTACAGTACCATAAAACAAGCCTGATTGTAAAGCCTGTACCGTAGATTTCCCAACAATTTTTTCAGGAGGTTCAATTCTTACTTCAAACAATCTTGCCGCTTTTTTGGCAAGCTCTGCCATCGATGTTTCCGGTCCGGGGATAATAATACCTCCAATATAAGAACCGTCCTTGCCAATCACATCAAAAGTCGTTGCTGTTCCAAAATCTATAATAACTGACGGAGAACCGTACTTTTTATATCCTGCCACAGCATTACAAATTCTGTCAGCACCTATCTCATCCGGATTGTCAATTTCTATTTTTATTGGAAGAGTCATTCCGGCAGATACAACAGTTGGCATACAACCAAAAAATTTACGGGATGTTGTTTCCATGATATTGGTCAAAGACGGAACAACCGATGCGATTATAACCTCATCGATTTCTTCATTGGTAATATTCATATGCTGTAACCAGTTTGTTATAAAAAAACCAGCTTCATCATAGGTTATATCTCCCTTTGAAGATAGCCTTATATGATCATTCAACATATCCTCTTTGCAAAGACCAACC
>QNAD01000294.1 GCA_003641345.1 Candidatus Zixiibacteriota bacterium
CCTGATTTTTTATCTAAATTCTTAAGCATTTAATCAAAAATCCTGACGACCGTCTAAGGCTCTGCCCAAAGTTACCGAGTCTGCATATTCCAAATCAGACCCGACCGGTAAACCGCGAGCAATTCGAGTGGTTTTGATTCCCAAGGGCTTCAAAAGTTTTGAAAGATAAATTGCGGTTGCTTCACCTTCAACATTAGGGTTGGTAGCAATGACG
Source organism: Candidatus Zixiibacteriota bacterium (assembly GCA_003641345.1). The sequence goes on from QNAD01000294.1 coordinate 215, forward strand.
ACTTCACTTACGTCGTTTTTGATACGATTTAGAAGTTCGCTGATTTTTAAATCATCAGGACCAATCCCGTCAAGAGGTGATAACCTGCCCCCAAGAATATGAAACAGACCGTTAAATCCTTCTACTTTATCAATAGCGGCAGCATCCATACTTTCTTCTACAACACAGATTAAATTAGTCTGCCTTTTAGGATCAGAGCAGATCCGGCACGGGTCATTTTCTGAAATATTAAAACAAGTTGAACAAAACCCAACTTTCTCTTTAACTTCCTGAATTATTTCTGCAAGTTCCAAAGCATCTTCTTTAGTCATTTTAAGAATATGAAAGGCGAGCCTGTTGGCAGTTTTACGCCCAATACCAGGTAGCCGAGCTAACCTGTTAGCCAGTCTTTCTACGGATTCTGCTGATTTAAACATATTTTAGAAAGGCAAATTTAATCCGGGGATATTTAATCCACCAGTTAAACCTGACATTTGTTCTTGCTGTAATTCCTGAGACTTTTCTTTTGCCTGAGCAATAGCGGCAATTATTAAATCCTGCAACATTTCCACATCTTCAGGGTCCACAACTTCTTTGTCAATAGTAATGGAAACCATATCCCCCTTACCATTAGCAATTACTTTGACCATCCCGCCACCGGATGAACCTTCAACTTCTTTTTGTTCAAGTTCTTCCTGCATCTTCTGCATTTTTTCCTGCATCTGCTGAACCTGTTTCATCATGTTGCCAACATTACCTTTACCCATTTTTTCTCCTTTTTATATTTTTATTTTATTTTTTTCACGCCTAATATTTCACCATCGACCTTTTCGATTAAATCTTTTATTCGAGGTGATTTTTCCAACAGCTCAGATATTTTTATATTATTTCCGTTTTCTTCTTTTTCTTGAACTGACAGTTTCTTTTCCATATCAATTTTAAAGCTTATACTCACTTCAGCTTTATAATGATCCCGAATTGTGTTTCTAATTATATTAAGATTTTCAGATTTTTCAACAAGTTGTTTTGATGCGTTTTCGGCACCGCTAAAAGAAAATAAAATATGATTATCTTTTACTTCTTTTATATCTGTCATATTCATTTGTGAGGCAAGCATCGGCCTTTTCCCTCTCAAAATTTGGATAAACTTATCCCAACCCTGCTTAAGAATTGGAATATTAACATGGTTGTCAAATAATTGTTTTTTGGGAAGTGCTGACTCTGTGTTTTGAGTAGATTTGTTAACAAATTTCAAGCGATCTGTTGAGGGATTGGATGAAGGTTGGTCAGCTATTCTCTTTTTTTTTTCTGATGGATTAAACAGGTCAGATGAATTGGAGGCAACTTCTCCGCTATTTAATTTGCTAATAATATCTTTTAAAAGAACTGTTGATTCCATCTGTGCCATTTTAACAGCGGTCATTTCAATAAGTAATCTTTCGTTAAGACCGCTTTTCATATCCCGATTAAGATCAGCCATAGTTTTCATGAGCCTTAAAATGTCACCGGTCGAGAAAAAGTCAACCTGTTCAAAATACTGTTTAAGTTCCTGCTCGGTTAGATTTAGATGGTCAGCGGTTGATTTGTCGGTTGAAAGTATCAGAAGAACTCGGAAATGCTCCAAAAGTTCATTAACAAAATCGGATACATCAACTCCGCTTGAAAATATATTATTAGTATGTTTGAGAACCTCAATATTATTTTTCGATGCTACTGCGGCGGTAAAATCAAAAAGTAATTGACGGTCAATAAGGCCAAGTCCGTCGATTACATCCTGTTCTCTTATCTTTGTCCCTGAATATGCTGTGATTTGGTCTAATAACGAAAGAGAATCTCTTACTGATCCGTCAGCTTTACGCCCCAGAAGTTTAGCCGCATTTGTAGATAATTCTACGCTATCTTTTTTTGCAATATTAGCCAAATGATTGGCAAGGTCATCGGCAGAAACTCTTTTGAAATCGAATTTCTGGGTGCGGGAAAGAATCGTTTCAGGTACTTTGGCTGGCTCAGTTGTTGCAAAAATAAAAATTACATGCGGAGGTGGTTCTTCGAGCGTCTTTAACAACGCATCAAAAGCAGCTCCGGATAATCGATGAACTTCATCAATAATATATATTCTTTTATTACCCGAGGTTGGCATATAGCGAATATTTTCACGTAGCTGACGAATATCATCAACTCCGGTATTGGATGCAGCATCAATCTCAAGAACATCAAGCGATGAACCGGCGGTTATTTCGATACAGGCGGGACATTCGCCACAAGGCTCCGGAGTAGGACCGTTATTGCAGTTTAAACATTTAGCCAGAATACGAGCCGTGGTAGTTTTTCCCGTTCCACGGGGTCCACAGAAAAGATAAGAAGAACCAACCCTGTCATTTTTGATACTATTCTGCAGGGTTTTCGTTATATGTTCTTGTGCCACAACATCTTCAAATGTTTGCGGGCGATATTTTAGTGCATATACCAAATAACTCATAGATTGTTAATATAGTAAAAAAACAATGAATGGAAAATCATATTTTGAGATTTATTTGAATAAAAAAATACCCTAAAGTATCTGTAGTGATGGATATTGAGCTGAATTTAATGTCCGTTTTTGCCTGTTCTTGTACTTGTTTTTGTACCTGCTGGATTTTCAAATCCAACGGGATGGGGTGAATCTGAAGATTCACCCTTCACGATTTAATTTGTAAAAGTCATAATTGGTCAAAGGTTGTAACCCCAGACTTGGATTTTTTGATAGAATAAGTAGATCGGTATTTTGAATCTCATGCCTCAACATATTTTCAACCATTTGCGGATTATCAATTTGCTTTTGTCATTATAATCCCTATCGCTTCTGTCTTTGTCATCCACGACTTGATGGCTTGTTGGTAAACCCTCATTTCAGTTGTGTTGGGTCCTGATTCACCAAAGGTGGATTGTGACCCAACACTTAAGTAGTTGTAATTAAAGAGCGGTAGGTCACAAAAACCTGTTTACACAGATTTTCAGGACCAACCGCAACATCTGTGAGACTTTATCAACAACTGACCTGATCGGGGATCCAGGTTTTCTTCATCTTTGTTGATAATTCATCACTGTATTGAGACGGTTGAAAATGTGCCATTGGCGTGCAGATGTGTTACCAAACCATTTGTTGACTTTAAACGTCTTTGCAATTAAAGTTAATCAATAAAAAATTAGAAATATAACCAGATAATAACATGAAAAGATTTATAACAACTA
>QNAD01000295.1 GCA_003641345.1 Candidatus Zixiibacteriota bacterium
AACAACCAAACCGGGAAGATAATTCATATCTTTAATACCGCCGAGTACTTTTTCAAGCTTTTCACCGGCATTAGAGATTTTCAGACCTTCTTTTTTGGTAAATTTTTCAATAGTACCGTCTTGTTTCATTTTCTCGATATCTTTAAGTTTTTTTATCGAGTTTTTAATCGTATTAAAATTGGTTAACATCCCACCAAGCCAACGCTCGGTGACATAAAAACCATTGATACGCGAGGCTTGTTCCTGAATAACAACTTTAGCCTGCTTTTTGGTACCAACAAATAAGATTGATTTCCCACGGCTAACTACTTCCTGAACTTTCGATTGTGCTTTCTCTAAAGCATTCAGGGTTTTTTGAAGATCAATGATATAAATACCATTGCGAGCGGTGAAAATAAACGGTTTCATTTTCGGATTCCAACGACGAGTCTGATGTCCGAAATGAACCCCTGCTTCAAGGAGTTCCTTGATTTTTGGATTCATCATACAATCCCTTAGATAAATAGTTGTACTTTGCTACCACTTCAACCTTGAATAACCCCTGAATGGGACCATATCCAAGTCTGTAGTAACTGCTTATTTCCCTGATAACAGGGATGTGATACCAATTAACGTTTAGAGAACTGGAATCTTTTTCTTGCTTTCGGTTGACCGTATTTTTTACGTTCAACTTCTCTCGCGTCACGAGTAAGAAAGCCGGCTTTTTTCAAAACACTTCGAAGTGAAGGGTCTCTGAGGATTAAAGCACGAGCTAACCCCAACCGAATAGCTCCCGCTTGTCCGGTCAAACCACCACCTTTAGCTTTGCATATCACATCAAAATTACCCATAAGGTCATTATCGACAAGAGGTTTTTGAACATGATCAACGAGTGTTTGACGTTTCAAATACTCAAGGACCTCTTTACCGTTGACTGTGACTTTGCCTTTACCTTCTTTTATCTGAACTCGAGCAGAAGCTTCTTTACGGCGACCTGTAGCGCCAATAGTTTTGTTTTCCATATCTTTCTATTAATTCAGCTTTAATGCTTCTGGTTTTTGTGCCTGATGAGGATGTTTGTCTTCGGCATATACATGTAATTTTTTAAACATTTTGCGACCTAAACGATTTTTAGGTAACATCCTTTTAACCGCTAAACGAAAAACCTCTTCGGGTTTCTTTTGAATCATCTGTTCAAACGTAGTAGTCCTCAAACCACCTGGATAACCGGAATAACTATAATAAGCCATTTGTCTTGGTTTATTTTTCCCGATAACCCTCACACCTTTAGCATTTACGGCAATAACATGATCGCCGGTGTCAAGATGCGGGGTGAAAATTGGTTTGTTTTTCCCACGTAAAATATTTGCAACTTTGACAGCACTTCTTCCCAGCACTGCATCTTGTAAATCAATTACCCACCACTTACGGTCATGCGGGTCAATTTTAGGAATGTAAGTCTTCATTCAATTACCTTAAGGTTAATAATCAGCTATAACTACAAAAGTTACATAATTTAAACAAATTTAGTTTTTTGTCAACAGAAGAATAAAAAAAATTAAAAATAGAACAAAGCCATTTTCTCTATATCGACCTAAAGCGTAAATCTCTTTACAGCAAATGGTTAAGGTAACATATCATGCTTTATTGTCAACCCTAAACATAAAAAAGCCCTTCATATTTATATAAAGGACTTCAAAATTGTTAACAAAATCATAAAACCTGTCAATTATTTGTAGGTAGTTCATCTAAACGAACATTAGTCTTCCCCTGTATAACGTGGCACACGAAGATGTACACCACGCACAAAACATAAAAAAACTTAAATTTTACCTACTAAATCAATACCAGGTTTTAAGGTTTTTTCACCCGGCTTCCAGCTTGCCGGACAAACTTCGCCATGCTCACGAACAAATTTAGCCGCTTGTAGTTTTCTCAGTAGTTCATCCGATGAACGGCCAATTGAAGGATCGTTTATCTCACATGATACCAGCTTGCCATCCGGATCAATTATAAAAGTACCCCTAAGAGCCAAACCGGCAGCCTCAATCATAACACCATAGTCACGAGAGAGATTTCCAGTCGGGTCAGCCAACATTGGAAATTTTATCTTTTTGATTGTTTCCGATGAATCATGCCATGCTAAATGGGTAAAATGAGTATCAGTTGAAGCTGATAGAATTTCAGCCCCTTCTTTCTGGAATTGATCATAATAATCAGCCAATTCACCTAATTCTGTTGGACAGACAAAAGTAAAATCAGCAGGGTAGAAAAAAAGTATTACCCATTTTCCCTTGTAGTCGTCAAGACTTACTTTCGGAAATTCATTTTTGTAGTAAGCGTCACAAGTGAAACTTGGAACCTGTTCGCCAATTTTTATCATATTGGACTTCCTCTCTTGATTTGGTTTATGTTTTCTTTTCTATTTTTCTAAAAAATAATGTAATTCACAACTATAAAAATCACCATTACTACCGATATAACTAAAAATAGAAAGATTTGTTCACGGGAAATCAAAAAAAATGGAAATTTATTTAAAACTTTTTGAACAAGCTATCCAGAAACAGATAAAATTTGTTGGCAAAGAAAAAGCTTATGAACAGGCTAAAAAAGCAGGGTTAGGCGTTTCTGATAGTGGCAATATCATAAGTTGTACAGGTAACCCTCAATTAGTGTTGATTAAATTGATTAAGTTTTTTACTGAAGGCGGTAATCTGACCGCTCTGATGGCACTAACTCCATTGATTGATGAACTTCTCAAACAAAGTCAGATTGAAGAAGAAACTTCTTCATTAATCAGTTAGTATTATTGATTCGTTTCAATTTGAAACGATTGTTATATTTTCCACCTGAACATTTACCGCAAGATGCCATTCTGAGTCTTTTTTGACGTGGATATTGGCTTTTACAATTAGGACATTCGTATAAATATTTTGGCGGCTTACGAAGTTCAGGGTGATACTTCGCTTTTAGTGTAGTTCCGATTCTTTTAGCAACAGCCTTAAAAGCAGAATCATGCCTTATATGTAAGATATGAATCATTTCATGCTTCAAAGTGTCATGTATATCATCAGGGAATATCTCGTGATATTTGCGACCGATTCTAATCAATTTTCTGCTTGGTGTATATGAGCCGGCAGAAAGCATCCGATTTGAATATTCAATTTTAGTCTGAGGTAATTTCCCTTCAAAGTGCAACCAATTATAATGGTCAAACATCTGATACAAGAATTCTATAGTTGGGAGAGAAGTATTTATAATTGATGGAAGTTGGTTTAATTTTTTATGATTTTCACTAAAATTTTCAGGTTGAAAAATTGAAGCATTAAATTGTAAATTATTGCCCTCTGATTTAAAGAGATCCAGGTTTAGTGCTTTAAGAGCTTTTTTTAGAAATTTTGAATTTCGTTTCATATATTATCA
>QNAD01000296.1 GCA_003641345.1 Candidatus Zixiibacteriota bacterium
ACTGTTACGGGTAATATGCGGGAACACAAACTGTCATCGGTAACTGTTATAACATAGTTTCCTGCACATAAATTAATAGCGCTGTCAGTAACCTGACTGCCTGCATTGGCATCCCATTGGTAATTATAATAAGGCGAAGTCGCACTTGGGAAACCTCCGCTTGCCGTAACAATTGCTTGTCCGTTGCAATCGCCATAACAATTAGGAGGAATTATGGTATCAAGAACCAAATCCAATGACGAGGTATCCTGCATAATAATGGAATCAACATATTGGCAATTTCTGGCATCGGTTACGGTTACTACAAAAATATCTACACACATGGAATCTGCCATTGCTGTCGTGTCACCATTTGACCATGTATAAGAATAAGGTTGTGTGCCACCGGTTAGAATAACTGTTGCACTTCCCGAACAAATTCCGCCGCAAGGTGGTGGATTAACAGAAGCAAAATTACCCAAAAGACTATCGGGCTGTGTTAGTATAATGGAATCAATAACAGAACATCCGTTGGTATCTGTCAATGTTAAATAATAAGTACCTGCAACCAGTCCCGAATCAATAGAGTCGGTTGTCAAATCTGTCCACAAATAATTGTATGGTACTGTTCCTCCTGACGGAATAACACCAATAACTCCGTTATTATTACCATTACAAGCAATAGAATCTATTACAAATAATGAGTCGGTTAGTTGTGGCGGGTCAATAATTTCGATACTGTCAACATAAGTACAGAAATTGGAATCGGTCAAGGTGTATGTATAATATCCCGGACCTAATCCCGTGAGAACTGTATCTGTACTACCGCCGTTCCAAACTACGGAATATGGTGGAGTGCCGCCTGTAGGATGCAGATAAATACTACCGTCTGATAATCCATGACAAGAAATATTATTGGAAGAATCGGTAGCACTCAAAACATCAGACTGGTCAATGACAATCATATCTACACGGGAACAATTTGCCGTGTCGGTTACGGTAACAAAGAATGTGTCGGCACATAAATTTGTTGCTATAGAATCAGTTTGTCCGTTTGACCAAATAAATGTATAAGGCGGGTAACCACCAGTTACATTGGCAGTAGCTGTTGCATCGCAGAGTCCGTTACAAGAGACATTGTGAACATTAGTAAAAGTCAAGTTCATGTCTGAAGTATCTATAACCTCGGCATTATTGGTTTGTGTACAGCCATTATTATCGGTTACGGTTACAAAATAAATATCAGGACATAATGCTGTGATGGAATCGGTTGTTTGACTGTTTGACCAGTTGTAATTGTATGGTACAGTTCCACCAGTTACACTAATGCCTATACTTCCGACACAACTACCGCAATAAGCGTCGGTTACTGTATCAATGGTAATAGTAATGGAATCCGGTTGTGTAATTGAGACAGAGTCAACGGCTTGGCAACCATTCGTATCTGTTACGGTTACGAAATATTGTCCCAAACATAAATTGATGGCACTGTCAACAGTTTGATTTCCGGCATTGGCATCCCATAGGTAAGTGTAGGGAAGCGTACCGCCAATTCCTGAAACAACAGCACTCCCATCACATAATCCGTAACACGAAACATTATTGGTATCTGTAATAATTGCTGTCAGTAGCAACGGATTATTTAGTGTAACACTGTCGGTAGCTGTACATCCGCTATTGTCCGTAAGTGTAAAATAATAAGTTCCTGCACATAAATCGGTATCGGAAGGCAGCGTATTACCATCAGACCATATAAAATTATAAGGAGATGTTCCACCATTGCCGGTAATGGTAATGCCACCATTACAATCGTCGTGGCATAATGGATCTGTTTGCGAAACAATCTGTATGGTTAAAAGTGGAGGATCCACAATATCTACTGAATCGGTTAGTGTACAGTTATGGGCATCAGTAATGGTTATAATATAAGTTCCTGCACCAATATTTGTAATGGTGTCGTTTGTTCCCGAGTTAGACCATAAATAGGTATAAGGTGCTGTTCCTCCTGAGTCGATAACCCAAGCCATAGCGTTTGTGTCGCCATTACAAGCCGGTGATGTAAATTGAAGCGTATCCCATAAAGCAACAGGTGCAACAGGATGAATCGAAGTTGTGTCCTGACAACTGTTATTATCGGTAACTGTAACTGTATAAGTGGAATCGCATAAATTATTTTCCGTAGGATTTGTTCCGCCGGTTGACCATCCAAACGAAAGTGGGGCACTGCCGCCGGAAGCACTTACTGTAGCACTACCGTTACAATCACCGTAACACAACGGATTAATAACGGTATCTACTTGGATAGAAACTACGATTGGAGCAGTTAATGTGGTATCAAAAACAGCCGGGCAATTATTGGCATCGGTAACTGTAACACTATCAGGTCCGGCACAAAGCGAAGAAGCCGTTTGTGTATTTTCACCACTTGACCAGTTGTAAGTAAAAGCACCTGTTCCTCCGGAAGGATTTACGGTAATGCTACCATCACAGATACCGAAACAGGTTGGTTGATTATTAATAGTCAAAGTAGCTGTTATCTGGGGTGGATTGGAAAGTGTAGTACTATCGGAAGCAGTACATCCATGAGCATCTGTTACAGTAAACGGGAATGTTCCTGCACAAAGGTTATTGTGAATGTTTCCTGTGCTTCCGTCAAACCAAGAATAAATATAAGGTCCTGTACCCCCATTACCGGAAATTGTTATAGAACCGTCGCAACTACCAAAACAAAGCGGGTCAATTGTTCCCAAAACATTTACATTTAACACAGGAGGTTCATTCAGGGTAACTGAATCGGATACGGTACAGCCATGATTATCAGTAACCGTTACAATAACTTGTCCGGCACATAAACCTGTATCGGTTGATAATGTTCCACCGCTTGACCAAGCAAACGAATACGGAGGAGTTCCGCCTAATGCTGTTACGGTTGCTTGTCCTGTACATTCACCATTACATTGCGGTTCTGAATAATTTGAAATAACACCGATTAACTGTGAAGGTTCGTTGATGGTAATAGAAGTATTTTGTGTGCAACCATTAGAATCTGTTACAATAAGGTTGTAAATACCTGCTTCGAGTCCTATAATGTCTTCACTGATAGATGTAAATGGTGGAGGTCCTGTCCAGCTATATGTGTATGGCGTGGTTCCGTCGGTTACGGTAATGTAAATATATCCGTTACTTCCGCCGTTACAAGAAACATCTTGTGTGCTGTCAATAGTAATAACAATTGGCTGTGGTTCAATAACCGTTGCCGAATCGGTTATTTGACATCCGTTATTGTCGGTTACGGTAACAAAGTAAGTGCCTGCTTGCAATCCCGAAATATCTTCATTCGTTGAAGTAAAGCCCGGACCTGTCCAACTATATGTATAATTTGGTGTACCACCGCCAGCAGTAATATCA
>QNAD01000297.1 GCA_003641345.1 Candidatus Zixiibacteriota bacterium
AATTATTTATTAATTTATCGCCATCTATGTTTATTAGATTATTATTATAAATCGTAAGTATTGATGAGCTACTATTATTTTCTATACAAGAAGAAGTGCTATTGGTATTTTTAAGTAAAATGGTATTGTTAAAAATTTTACTATTATTATTACACCATATCCCAGAATTACCATTTGTTATAGAAATAAAATTGTTAGATATAAATACATTCCCATAAATGCTAATTCCATAGGCGTTTGCACTACTTAATATTATTTTATTGTTTGATATATAAAAACTATCTAAACTATTTGCATGAATTCCATATTCAGCATAAGTTGATGATATAATATTATTTGATACTGATGCTATCTTGTTACTTATATGAAGAGCATTTCTTTTTTGATTATTAAAACTATTATTATTGATATTTAAAATTAACCCTTCTAATGTGCTACTGTTATTTACTTGGCTTATTCCATCATTACCATTATTTATAGTGTTTCCTGTAAATGTAATTATCATAAGAGAATCTTCGTTAAGTTCTTCTAAATAAACACAAGTAGTTTGATTTGCAGAATTAACACCGTTAATTATATTATTTGAAATAGTACAAGAATCAACAATTCCCTCAAAATCTATTACTCTGCCAAAACTTGTATCATCGGCTTCAACAGTTATTCCATCTAAAGTTAAATGTGAAATATCTTTAATTTTAAATGTAAAATTATTTAATGTGTCAGCATTGTATTTTAAAATTACATCGTTTGGATTTGTAGTTTGAGACACAATAGTAATTGGTTTTATACCATTGGTGTAATTTATTATATTACCATCAATTGTAACTTGCTCGTTATATGTGCCGGATTCAACTTCAAAGGTAACCGAATCCTGAATACCGCAATCAGTCAGGGCGGCAACAGCATTGTGGAAACTTGCAAAATCTCCGGTTACTCCTATTGTGTAGTTTCCTGATAAAGGACCTGTGCACGACGATGTAAATTCATCAGCACCAATGTCGGGAGTGAGAGGATTGCGTGGCTCTCCGTCAATATCCGTAGTAATTTCGGTCAATGGAGTTCCTTTATTGTCAATAAAATAACTACCGGTATGTAAGTCGGAATTGCTGATAAAATATGGTAAAATGTAAATGGAATTTGAGTCAGTATTATTTGCCAATAATCCATTCATAAATCCATTACTTTGAGTAGTGTTCCAATCAGCATTATAAAAACAATTATAATCGCTATTTAAAGAAGTGGGTGATTGTACTTTTATTGGATTATTATTATTTATTATTATATTGTTAATTAGGTTAATATTGTCTGTAATATATAAATAAACAGCCTGTTCGGTACCTGTAATATAAATGCTATTATAATAAACATTAGTAAAGCTTGAGCTATAAAACAAGCCAATACCACTATGATTCCATGCAGAACCAATATTGCCCGATATAAAATTATTTGTTATATAATTTCTATTTGCAATATCTCCTTGGCAATGGTAGAAAAAAATACCATTTTCGGCATCTGTTAATTGAATTTTGTTGGTATTAATATTAATATTTGTGCTTTCTTTTAAATATATTCCATTAGAATGAGAGTTGATAGTATTATTTAAAATATGAGGTTTATTACAATATTCGATATAAATACTAGTTGAATTTTGGTTATTAAATATATTATTATTTATAATTACAGCTTGTTCTGTTTCTGTATTTCCGCGTAAATAAATTGCATTATTTCCATTAATAAATTTATTATTTTGACATACAAAATTAGAATCATTATAAGTTCCAGAATAAATGTAATTAGCAATTACGGTATCTGAATAAAAAATATTTCCTATAAAACTATTATTACAAGCATTAGAATCGAGAACGACAAAATTTTCAGCACTATCGCTAGAAAATGTAAGATGGTTAAATTCAATGTAATCGGCACTGTTAAGATTGAATAAATAGTCGGCTGAATCGGTTGTTAATATAACATCGGTGCTATCGCCTATTTCCGATTGAAAAGTAACAGTATTTATTGATGATGCACCACACACTTCATTTAAAATGTATTGTGCGTTATAAGTTCCATGTTTTATATTAAAGGTTACAGCCCCATTAATACCACAATTATTTAAAGAATCAACAGCAGCTTTTACTGTTAAAAAATCGGAAGGTGCAGTTCCAACTGTATAAGTTCCCGACATTGGCGAACAAGCTTTTACCGAAACTTTTAAGGTATCGTTAGCATTAGCGTAATCGGGTAAATAATTGGGGTTTTCTGTCCATATTTTAATGTCGTGAATACCGTAAGTCAGGTTTTCGTTGCCTATATTTAGGTTTGTAATTTCGTTTTGAGGAGCGATTGTTCCATTCCAATGATATGTGCCGGGTGTGTTTTGGTCTATACTGTATTTGATATCAATATCTTGCAAGGTATCTAATCCGAAATTCTTAAAATCAATAATAAGGTCGTTATTTCCTGTAAAAACAGGAACTCCTGAGTTTGCAAGATTGATAACTCCTGCATCTTTGGGAATAGAAAAGTAAAGTTGCAAAGCAGGAATACGACTTGCTGTAGCTACAGATCCTGCTCCCGTTGGAAAAACATTTGAATCATAGTTGTAAGTAGCATCTGTAGATTGCCAACCTGTTTTAAAATCAGTGGCTTGCACTGTGGCTATTCCTGCATGATTTTCATACAAAATCATTAGATTCTCAAAGTTATTATAATTAAAAACCGTGTCTAATTTAATAATGTGCCAACCTGTTGACGAATAATCAATTTCACCTTCAAAAACTTTTGTAAACAGGTTAGTATCAGGATAATTCATTGATGTATTGGTTAAGTCATTAGTAGTTCGTATAAATATTTTTTGATTTGGTTCTGCTATTGTATTTCCATTGGTGTTAGTTACATAATAAGCAATTGAATGTATTTGTCCTGAAAAGTTAATAGAATCTTTATTGTAAATAGAAACAGACCAGCCGTAAGAACGATTAGATAAAAACGGAACGGAATTATTTGAATAGTTCTGATAAGCCAATCGTTTATTGTTTGAAACATTAATGTTTATTGATAATGTGTCGTTTGTATGTAATTCGTCGCTTCCGCCATTTGGACTTGATGTGTTGGCTTTTATGGTATATTGTCCGGGAGCAAAAGCTAAATTATTTTGTAGAATAATAGGAGAAGTATTTTGCCCACAATAAGAATTTCCTGTCCAGTTATATGTAGTTTGTGATGTTCCGTTTAACGACCATTCAATATCAGCAGAGGTAATAGTGTCAGCCATATAATTATGCATTTCACAAGTTAAGTCAGCCTGCTGAGGTAACATAAAACTATTATTTTGATTAACAGATGATATTCCTGCATCTAGTCCTGAAGCATATCTTAAATAT
>QNAD01000298.1 GCA_003641345.1 Candidatus Zixiibacteriota bacterium
ATGCCTTCGGCAATAAATAAAAAAGTCAATAGCACATCATCTTTTCACTAAAAACTACTTGAAACCCGCTATTACTTCGTTATTTTTAGCAAAAACCTATTGCACTATTGATTTTCTGTGAGGTAAATCTTATATCGAACTCAGGTTATTAATAAAAGGATAGCTTGTATTGGCTAAATCTATACATTTTTGTTTTTCTAAAAATGTAATTTTAACCTCAGGAAAGCCAGCGATAAATTTATTTTCTGCATGGTGCCGGATTGGTCTAATTCCAAATAAAACTTCTGTATCAGAAAAGAAGCAAACAAATTATCTGTCAGACTGTATTCTAATGATGGACCTGCAAAATAACCGTTAACTTCTGGCATATACATTCCAGATGCCGTAAAATTCAGTAATGGTGTTACGGGAATGGTGGTCTGCAAAAAGAAATTATAATCGGTAAATGTCAGATTCCGCACACTCATTGGTCGGTAATAAAATTGTTCAAAATCAGTTAGTTGATAGTCGTCGGGAATTTGCGAATACAAAAACTCGCCTTGAATTATAATACTGTTGCCGAAAGTATAATCGGCTTCTATGCTTGCCATAAACTGTTCCGAACTACCGGCATAATCGTCCACCGGATAAAAGTAGCTCATCTCACCACGGAAACCCAACGATTTGATATATCCCGACCAACCGAAGCCGGCAACGGCATCTTGCTGATTTAACATACCGCCGAGAAATTGGAAATCGTAATTCCACCGGTTGGTTTTCCACAAAAGTCCACCGGTTATTTTTTTGTCGTAATTGGCAGCAACAGCCACTTGCAACGATGAAGTGGAGCTTGTGTAATATTGAACCCGTGCCGCATCTGCTCCCGGTTTTTCCTCATAGTCAAAATCAAAAAACGAGTAATTATTGAAAATGTCGTTTGGATTCCACACGAAAGTCTGTCCCCAATTGATGCGTTGTCGGCCGAGTGTTACTTCAATTTTCTCGGAGGAATAATTAAAATACAGGCGGTCAATAGCCGTATTTAGCAAAAAGGAATTTTCTGAAGCTAGATTTTTGGTTAGCTTTATCAATTCGTGGTTGGTTTCCATCAACGAATCGTATCCGGGCTGATATTTTACGGTTTCACCGGTAAAAAAACGGTTGCGAATTTGAACTGTTGTTGTGATTTCTTTGTTTGGTGTCCAAAATAAATTTAGTCGGTTGTGTATTAAATTATCGTTTATCCAATTGTCCTTAATGTCCGCAAACATTGCTGACTGCATATTGGTAATGTAACCTGACAATTTAAATACTCTTGGCTTTTGAATGGTATCTTGGGCAGCTAGAGCAAGAGGTAGCAAGTAAATGACAATAATTACAAGATTTCTTTTCATTAAAATTCGGAATTTAGCATTCAAAATTATATTTTGGTGTCTTTCATTACTTTGCCATCTTCAAGATAGATGAGCCGCTTGGCACGGTCAATTACTCGTTGATCATGGGTAGAAAAAATAAAGGTAATATTTTCTTTTTCATTGAGTTGTCTCATGATATCCAACAGTGTTTCAGTAGATTTGCTGTCGAGGTTGGCTGTGGGTTCATCAGCAAGTACAAACTTGGGTTTAGATGCCAATGCTCTGGCTACTGCAACCCGTTGTTGTTGTCCACCGGACATTTGTAATGGACGACTATCCTTTTTCTCAGGGATACCAACCGCTTCGAGAAGTTCCATGACGCGGGTTTCGCGTTCTGCCTTGGGTTTGTTTTGTAGCTGCATAATGAATTCTATGTTTTCCTTGGCTGTCAAAACCGGAATCAGGTTATATGCCTGAAAGACAAATCCGATATTATGCAGGCGGAAGTCAATCAGTTTTCGTGATGATAATCCGGTAATATCTGTTTTGTCAATGATGACTGATCCTGAAGTTGGTTTATCTAAACCGCCGATTAAATTCAGTAAAGTGGTTTTCCCGCTACCCGAAGGACCAATTAATGCAGAGAATTCTCCTTCTTCAAAATCAAGAGTAATATTATTTGTTGCATATACAGGAATCTCTGTTTCGTTGTATATTTTTGTTAAGCTTTTAATTTCTATTACTTTCATTTTAGTTATTTTTTATTGATTCAAAATTCATCATTTAAGATTATAGTGTTCTTATAGCTTCACTCGGATTTTTTTTCAGGGCTTTTCGTGCCGGATAAACAGAAGCTAGCATACCGGTAAATATTATCATTATCGTTAAATATAAATAGTCACTTAAAGTAACATCAGGATATATAATTGACGGATAGCCCACACTTTCTAAACCTTGTGCAAAAATTGACAAGTCAAGTCCGTTAGCAGAGAGATAATGAAGCGTTAGAAACGATAGGATCATTCCGACAATACCACCAATAATTGTTAGGTAGGCAGTCTCAAACATTATCATATTAAAGATTTTTCGTTTATTCATGCCCACTGCCATCAACATTCCAAGTTCACGGGTTCGTTCTAAAATTGCCATTAGCATTGTGTTTACAATGGCAAATCCCAGGGCTAACAGAATAATCATCATAAAAATAAAAAACATGGCTTTCATATATTCATTAACCATAGACAGGTCGGGTTGAATGTCTTCCCATTGCTGAACTAACAAATTGGGAAACTGCTTTGAAATTTGATTTTTTACAGGTGCTACCAAGTCTAATCCGTTTGTCATAATAGCTATTTCGTGAGCAGCTTTGTCTGAAATACCTAACAATTTTGCCAAATCCCGTTTCTTAACAAATAAGTTTGTTTCGTCAAACATACTGTTGTTGGTTTTGTATATTCCGACTACCCGAAAAGCACCTCCGGTTAAATTACCTTCAGCATCCTGAAAGGTTAGAACAATTTTGCTTTTTAATTTTGCTTTTAACTTTTTGGCAAGATTTTGGCCGATAACAACAGGATAGCGTTTTTTTGTTTTAAAATAAGTACCATTTGAATCCGGAATTGTTTTAAAAATCTCAGTAACTGTTTTTTCTTTTTCCGGGTTAATACCCATTATGACAATTCCTGTGCCTGTATATGCTGTATTTGCCATACCTCCTGTAATTAAACGAGAGGAGGTTGCTGTAACTTTCGGATTTTTCCGAATCACCTCCATAATGCTGTCGGCGTTTGGAATAAAATATTGTAATTCGGTATTGTCTAAGAATTTGGGTTTGTGTATTTGTATATGTGAAGTTTCGTAAGCTACTGCAGAATGTAATCGCTCCGAGGTCATACCGGTCATTAACCCGACAATGATCATTCCCGACCAGATTCCTAAAGTAATTGCCAAAATTATGACACTGCTTCTGAGTTTATTTCGCCACACATTGCGCCATGCTATTATACTTATCATAATTTAACTCCTTAATGCGTTAA
>QNAD01000299.1 GCA_003641345.1 Candidatus Zixiibacteriota bacterium
ATAAATTACCGGGACTGAACTGGTTAAATGTTTCTACGCGGTATGGTGGCAGATATTCGTGGGAGGCAGCACCACAACTAGTCGATTCGCTGAATCCGGGAAACAGTATTAGCAACGGGCAGTCGCTACAAATTAATACACAGGCAAACATGCTGAATTTCTACAATAATTTCCCTGTGTTGAAACGGATTCAACAAAAATACAGGAAAAACCGCCGGAAGAAAAAACCCGAAAAAGAAAAAGTCTATTATCCGGAACAAAATGCCGATCCTGTTTATGTAAACCTGAAAGAAGGAATCCCGAAATCTATTTTACATAAGCTGAAAACTATTGATGTAGATATTTTGGTAACCGACTCTGCCGGAAAACCCGTAAAGGGAAGTATGAAGGTTATCAGCGAAAACAGAATCACTTTTACGCCAGATACCACCATCAAAGGAGCCAAAATTCAGGTAACGGGTATGCGGGAAAAGAAAGACGAACTGTGGCAACAGATTCTAGAACGAACCGCTTTACTGATGATGAGTGTTAAAAATATTCAGGTGTCTTACACTGATAATAGCGGAACCATGCTGCCTGGATATATGCCCGGAGTCAATATTATGGGAACACAAAAAGTGAACGGTTTATATGCTCCAGGTATACCTTTTATTGCGGGCATACAAGACCCCAATTTTGTCCAAACCGCTATGGATAACGAGTGGCTGAAAAAAGATACACTATTTTACCAGACTTTAGCCATGACCTCGAACCGCACCATCAATGTGCGAAGCTCTATGGAGCCGCTGAAAGGTTTACGAATAGATTTTATGGCAAATTGGGGAAAATCGGCTAACGACCGCGAGAATATTTCTTATGAAGATGGTGAATATCAACGACAAAACAAAATGACTTCGGGAAATTTCACCATGTCATATAATACATGGAATACTGCATTCCAGCCCATAAAAAATGTTGATGGGGTATATATCTCTGATGTATTTGAACAATTCCGCGATTACCGGATTACCATTGCCAAACGATTGGCACGACAACGGGCCGCCGAATCAAAAACGGGCTATAACTCTGAAAATTACGATCCGGAGACTAATTTCCCCGATGGTTACGGACCATATTCTCAGGAGGTAATGATTCCTGCATTTATGGCTGCTTACAGCGGACGGTCACCAGATCACATTACACTAAGTACTTTCCCCGGTTATTTGAATATGCGTCCTAACTGGAGAATAAATTATAACGGACTGACAAAAATAAAATTTGTAAAACATTTTGTGCGAACAGCCACTATCAGCCATGCCTATACTTCTACCTATTCTGTTAATTCGTATTCACGGAATTTGAACTACCAACCCAACGAACAAGACGGACTGAGTTATGTACGCGATTTGATTAGTAATTTCTATCCAGAAAATGAAATTCCTACCGTATCTATCAACGAACAACTGAACCCGCTTATTAATTTTGATGTAACATGGAATAATAGTTTGATTACCCGTATTGAAGTGAAGAAGACACGGAATATTTCGCTGAATGTTACCAATGCACAGGTTAATGAGATGCGAACCAATGAGTGGACTATCGGTTCGGGCTACCGCATTAAAGACATGGAAATAAATATCGGCTCCGGCGGGAATTCAAAAAATTTTAAAAGCGACTTGAATATTCGTATTGATTTAAGTATCCGCGATCAAATGAATTTGATACATCGAGTTGAAGAAAACAGCACACAGGTGATTTCGGGGCAAAATATTATTACAATTAAAGCATATGCCGATTATGTGCTGGGACCACGATTTAATATTCGTATCTTCTTCGACAAGATTATTAATAACCCGAAAATTTCAATTACTTTCCCAACTTCTAACACCAATTTTGGTGTAAGTGTACGGTTTAGCTTGGCACAATAAAAGTGAATATAACGATTTTCTTTTTCCCCTGTTCTAATTTTCTGAATCAAATAATTTTATATCATTAATCTTTCCCAAAACAGTTTAACCCGGATTATTCACAAATAATCTTGACAATTAAGTAAAACTTACATATTTTTTCGTTAGGTGTATTTATTTTCTATATTTGTAAAATAAATTCACTTTTTATGGTAAAATTTAAACGCATTATTCATCAAAAAGAAAACCGCATTGCTATTATATTTCCATTTGATAATAAAATAGCTAATCAAGTAAAATCTATCGAAGGGCGAAGATGGAGTACTACAAAAAAGGTTTGGCATGTACCCGACAACAAAGAGACCATAGCCAAATTAAAGGTACTTTTTCCTGAAAGTTTCACTAAGAAAGAAAAAACAAAACCATTGCCCCAAAAGAGAAAAGTAAATAATCTGGGAAAAGTTTATGTATTTATAAGTAGGCAACACATTATAATCCAACTAAATAAGAAGGATGAGGATATTTATTTTTTAAAGACACTTACAAAGTGCCATTGGGACAATAATAACAAGCGGTGGATTGTTTCGAATGATGAAGAAACTCGCAAAAACCTGAAACAATATTTTGGTGACAGAATAATTATTACGGATAATTTACCAAAAGTATTAAATAATCCACATCCGGTTAAGACAAAAGAATTACATGTATTTGAGCATGTTCCGGGAAGAATAAAATTGATTTTTAAATACGATAAAGCAATGAAAGATCTTATAAAAAGTCTTCCGTATAGTCGTTGGGATGAAAAAAACAATTGGTGGACAACTGTTTACGCAAAGGATGTAATTAAAATGCTAAAGCAGTTTTGTTCTGAAAACAAATGGAAAATAAAATTTTTTAAAAAAGAAATTTCCTTGAAAAAGAAACGGATTGACACAGACGATGTTCCCAATTATCGGAAATGTCCACAAGAATATATTGACAGTTTAAGAATTAAACGGTACAGTGAAAATACAATTCGGACATATTCTAATCTGTTTGAAGAATTTATTAATTATTATTATTCCAAAAAGCCATTTGATATTACTGAAAAAGAGATTATTGCCTATATCCGTTATTTGGTAATAGAGCGAAAAATTTCAATTTCTTATCAAAATCAGGCAATTAATGCAATCAAGTATTATTACGAAAAGATGTTGGGGGAGAATCGTAAATTTTATTTTGTTGAGCGACCAAGAACCGAAAAAGTATTGCCGGAAGTACTGAGCAAAGAAGAAGTTGGACAAATGATAAGTGTAACAGATAATCTAAAACACAAATGTTTAATAATGCTTACTTATTCAGGTGGCTTGCGACTTGGTGAAGTAAAAAATTTAAAGATTAAAGATATTGATTTTGAAAGGAATATTATAAACATTAGAAAGGGAAAAGGGAAAAAAGATAGAATAACTTTGTTAAGTAAAAAAATTATAGGATATTTGCAGGA
>QNAD01000300.1 GCA_003641345.1 Candidatus Zixiibacteriota bacterium
AATATAGTCGATGTATATCTTGAAACAATTTGAGTCAGAGTGTCAATACCGAATACTTTATCAATTGTATCAATCCATATCGAATCAATCGATTGACGACTTACTAAAATTGTGTCCTTGTCAAATCTCCTCAAAGTATCTCTAACTATAGCAGAATCGACACGAATAGTATCTCTTAAAGAATCAAGATTACGTTGATATTTGGCAAACCAGACACCATATCCATTAGATGATACATCACGCGTATTCAATATTGTTCCCAAATGGCCGCTTTTTATATAAGTAGAATCATCGGAAACTGTTTCCATACTGTACCTTACTATTGAGGACCAGAGCGGAATAGTATCACTAATTTCCGGAAAAACCATATTAATGGCATCGTCATTTGGGTCTGTAGCATAATCTATTACCATAATTGCCGATGGCCTGGAAGGTGCTGGATCTGGATATTTTTCTACAGAAACAAATACTTTCGAATATTTATAAAAATCATCACTAAGAAGAAATCTGTTAGAATCAGGTTTAATAGCCCCATACTCATCATAGAATTGTTCTAAAACATGATTATATCGAAACTTACCCAAAGAAACCGTGTCCGATTGGTTAGCTACCCATAATTCATAAATCATTCCATCATAACTACTTGGGAAATTCCAAAGCTCATCTAAATAAACATAAGTGTTTGTTACTTCGATTAAAACATCGTCAGGTTGGGAACAGCCAATGTAAATAGTAATCAAGGCAATCACTAAAGTTAAAAAAACCAATCGTTTGTTACGATTATTCATCAAAATTGTTCCTCCTCAGCATTACGCCGAATTCTCTGTTCAAAAACCAGTCAGAATTTAAAAACAAATAATAAAATACTACAGCATATAGGTCAAGTCTTATTTCCTTGTTTTTCCTGTTAAATCACAGACGAACTTGTGGTTAAATCATCTAAAGGAATTGTGTCAATCAGTCGATGAATTATTTAAGTAAAATATTCAAAAAATAAAGAAGGTGTATAATTGAATAAATGTCCCAAATGCCAATCTGTAGTGTTAAGTGCCGTTAAAGGCATATGCGATAATTGTGGTGCATTATTAAATCAACATGTTGACAATCAAATAGATAGCAAAGATGATGACCTTGATTTTGTTATAACGGAGACTTCAGAATCAGAACCAGAGTTTGTCGGTGGAACCAAAAAATTTACTCCTAATGATGATACCGATGAGTTGGGTATTACATCTAATGCGGAAATAATGGAAAATGAAACCGAACAAATATCCGAACCAAACATATCCGATAAGATGTCGGAAACTTCACCAATAGGTGAATCTGCTCCAATTTTACCAGAACCAATTGATGAATACTCAAGCCAAGACCATAATTCAATCGACCTCCCTCCATCAGCTCCCGACACTCAACAAAAATTATCAGACGCGGAAGTTAATTCAATCAAATCTGATATGAATAACTATTCAAGTAACGATAAATATCTTTCTGACTCCGAAAGAAATGAACTTCTTTCAAAAATAAATAATATTCCACCAGAACAAACTGAACAAGAAGAAATAAAAGAAAAAAAACCGACATCTGTCAAAGAAGCTACAACACCGGAACTTCCAAAACCCAAAATGGCAGAACGTCCCAAGGGAGTTGCTTACTTTTATAAAAATTTCATTCAAGTTACAGGTGCTGCCGAACTTTATAACGGCGATGAATTTGCTGTAAATGAACGAGAATATATACTTCGCCCTAAAAAAATTAACCGGAATATTATTTATGGTGTTTCAGCCGGACTGTTTACAGTTGTCCTGTTGTTTATAGCCTCTTTCTTTATCAAAGATACTAACTCCGGTGTTGGACAAATTATTGGAATAGTGACAACGGATAATGGCACACCTTTAATTGAATCAGCACTGATTAAATTTCCCGAAGATAATATTACTGTCGAATCAAATGCACAGGGTTTTTTCAATTCAGGTGATTTACCGATTGGTACTCATAAAATTCTCTACATTGTTAATAACGAAGTCATCAAAGAAGATTACGTCACAGTTATGGATGGGAAAATCTCAACTATCTTGATGACCCCTGAGCTATACTCCTACGATAATGACAATAATAATACAACACAAACTCCACAACCTCAAGAAACAACACTGAAGACAGGAAAGAAAAAAGAAACAAACAAACTCGCAGTTAAAACAGTTCAAAAAACAAAACCAAAAGCAACTTCAAAGAAAAAGAGAAAAACTTCAGGGAGAATAGTTCTTGCAGCAAATGTCGAAGGAGCCAAATTCATCCTTGATGGCAATGTTATGGGAGCCGGTAATCTAACTTACTCAAAAATCAAACCAGGGAAACATTCTTACACAGTATCTCAGGATGGATACAAAGAAGCCGCCGGAACCTTCACTTTGTCCTCCGGACAAAAGATGAAACTAAAAGTTGCTTTGACACCATTGGAAAATTCAGAAAAAGCTATTCAATTTGATATCGAAGATTTTTATTATTCGGGAGTCTCGGCATTTAAAGAAAAAAACTATGAAACTGCAATAAATGACCTGACCGAAGCTATAAATCTCCAGCCAAGTTTTGCAGATGCTATTCAATTAAGAGGTGATGCTTACTTAAAATTAAAAGACGATGAAAATGCCTTTAATGATTTTGTGCGTTCAGCAGAAATCTATCAATTTAAAAAAGATTATAACAGTGCAATTTCATCATACCATAAAGCAATTAATACTGATGGTAATAACATAAACGCTTATATCGGTCGAGCAAAATTATATATGGCAAAAGGGCAAGAGATAGCCGCTGCCGCAGATTTTGAACAAGCTATCGCAATCGAAGACGATCATTTCCAAGCTCAATATGGACTGGGAGAAGCAAGATTTCAATTAAACAGCTTTAAAGATGCCACCAAGCATTTCAAGAAAGCGCAAAAAATTGATAAGAACAACCCGCTTACTTACCAATATCTCATGCTCTGTTATCTGAAGCGAGATAAACTTAAAGATGTCAAAAAAATGTTCGAAAAATTTACTGAAGTTGCTACCGAAAAAAATGTAACAGAATTTGTGAAAAATAAAAAATATAGTGCCGTTATTGAAGTTATTAATAAACAATAATAGAGATTTTTATATGTGTAAAAAATTAAACTGTTGGGAATTTAAAAATTGTGGACGAGAGCGAGGAGGATTACTCGCAGATACATTAGGTGAATGCCCAGTATCAAATAGTATGAAATTTGATGGCCAAAATAATGGAGTGGGAGCAGGACGAGCCTGTTGGTTAATTCCAAATTCAGCTTGTGCTAAAAATCGTTTAAATAATACAAGTAGATCTTGCTTTGATTGTGCTTTTTATAAAAGAGT
>QNAD01000301.1 GCA_003641345.1 Candidatus Zixiibacteriota bacterium
GTCCTGAAAATCTGTGTAAACAGATTTTTGTGACCTACCGCTCTTTAATCATAACTACTTAAGTGTTGGGTCACAATTTACCTTCGGTGAATCAGGACCCGACACAACTGAAATGAGGATTTATCAATAAGTACCCTTGATAGGGAATCCAGGTTTTCTTTGTTTTTGTTAATAATTTACTATTATTACTGAATCTGAAATGAAAGAGAAATAAGAAAATCTTGGCTTCTGTTTGGCATAGATTTATCTATGCTTAATGTGAACCTGCATTTTCTAATCTGTCGGTTGACAAGCTGGGGCAGACGAGGGCGTCTGTCGCCCACAAGAATATATATTTTAACATTTGTCGTGATAAATGCCGAAAAAGGCAGCTCTAAGAGAAGAGAGACCTCCCCTACTATTAATGAATCTAAAAGATATACAAACTTGTTTGGGGTTGAAGATGATAGTTTTAGTACCCCTAAACAAGTTTGTGGGCATCAACCTGCCATAATCGAGGGTTAACTATCTAATTTTTTTGAAAATAATTGTGATAAAGGTGAAACTCACCCGATTTATTTTTTTCACCCAGAAGTACTACATGAAGCACTTGCTATCTTTGCATTGAAGTATTTTTGATCTGTAGCATAATGGCACTTTTTATATTTTTTACCGCTACCACACCAGCAAGGTTCATTACGTCCAAGATTCATAGCGGATTTCGGGGGACGATTAAAAAGTTTGTCAAAAAGACCCATAACCAAATCTTTCTACAGTACACAATAATATTATCATATTAGATAACTGTCGTAAGTAATTATTTCTACATCAATGTAATATACTTAAAATTTAATTATTTGCAACTGAAAATATGCGTGTAGCAATAAATTGGGTTAAAAAATACGATTATCCGAAAGCAACGAGTGCTTCTCTATCCTCTTGATTGCCAATTAAATTGTTAGTAAGAGTCTCAATTTCTTTGCTTAATTTTTCCAGTTCTTTCAGGAAAGAGTTAGTTTCGCTTAATTCAAATTCCGAAGCTAATTCACGATAGTAATTTATACCTTTAACAATATTATTGCGATATTCTAATAAGTTCTTTTTGGTCTGTTCGATAAAACCCTCAGAACTTTTCTTGATGTCTGAACTTAAAGTGTCAATATAGAGCTTAAGTTCCGTCATGAACATATGTGGACGGTCAGTAAGATTATTCAATGAGATGCGTCCGTAAATATGGTTGACCATTTCTTCAAGGGTGGCAATTTTATTAAAATGAGAAATCCCAGGTCCAGTGCAGATAGAAGGATTGATGTTTTTTTCTATATTGTTCTTTAATAAAACAGCACTTCCAAGATCAACGCAGATACAAGCTTTTTTTAGGAGATTATTAATTTCATAGTTTTTCTTATTACTTTCCATTTGACTTGATTCTATCTGTTTGATTTTTTTTGATTGATACAATCTGGATGCTTTACAGATAGGGACTTTTGTAAATTCCGTATCAGAAACCAAAAAACCTTGAGTGCAGGGACTTCCTGGTTTGCCGTTTTCGATTCTTTTTTTTCGTCTGATCTCGCTGGACGAATTTTTGAGACACCAAAACGGAATACCAAGCGGGGAGTTATAACTTAGTTCAACATCATTTTCAGTTGCTTTTAGGAGTTTTTGAAGATGTTCCTCGTCAACATTGGTAACTTCGGGGACTAACAGAAATGGAGTTCCCCAACCGGTGCTTTCACATCCATATGTTTTTTTGAGAAATTCAGCTTCTTTATAAGTCCCAATTCCACCTTGAATAGTTAGCCTGAAATCTAAATCGACAAATTCTTTTTTTCGTGATTCAAGTCCGGATTTAAAAGGTTTTTGTAATTTTTCTTTAAGTTCGTTACGCAATTTTTTGAATTCTTCTAAGACAGGTCCGATAAGTTCACCTTTGGTACCGAATGCATGTCCTCCGCAGTTAAGCCCCGATTCCAATCTATATTCAGATACCCAGAGCCCCATTTTAGCAAACATTTTACCTTGAATCAATGCCGAACGGTAATCACTTACTTTGAGAATAATTTGTTTTTTTGGAGCAGTATTATTAGCTGGGTAAAAATCATCAAAATTAGACATATAAGTAAAAAGTCTTCTATTGATTCCAGCTGATAAAACAATAGAAGAACAGAGGTTGCTTGTGGCATATCCACGCATGGCAGACATTGCCAGGGCATATTCTGGTTGTTGGAGTTCACCTTTGATATATAAATCACGGTCGAGTTTTGTCATGATGTTGACATCAATTGAACCCGGGAGAATTTTTTCTCGTAATCTGTTTTGAGATTTTATTTTTTCATGTTCTGATGATAGAGTCAGCATATTTTGATATTCAGTTTTAAGTTGAGAGTCTGGTAGCATTTCAAAATATTTTGTTATATTATTTCCTTTTTCAAAGGCTTCATTCTTTAAATTATGGAATTTAGTCTCAACTATTTCATGAACAAGATTGAGATATGCTCTGATTCTTTTTGCTCTGAAATCGTGTTCGTTTTCGTTGATTGGGTTATATTCTTTCTCGTTATTTTGGGAATGGTACTTACGCATTTTTTCAATTAATATGTCATCGCCTATTGAAATGACGGAAGATATTCCGAAAGGAGCAACTTTGATAGGGGTGTCGATAGTAAAAGCAATTCCCATTACAGGGATATGAAAAGTGTGTGGACTTCTTTTATGTTTGGCTGAATCTAACAAGGTTTTATGTCCTCAATAATTATTTTATTTTAGAAGCGTCAAACCGGTTTAAAAAATACCGAGTTTGAATCTTATCTCACCATTACTTTATACGTATTATAGATTTAAAAGTAAACAAAAAGAAAAAAATAAAGTTTATTAACTAAATTCTGATTGACCTTTGGCTTTTTACTGTTTTATTATGGTCGAAAATAAGTTTCTTAATAAGAAATAGAAGAGAGTTGTATGGCTGAAAAGACTAATATAAAAATTGAATCCCCCGGTGTTAACGTTGCAATCATCAAAAAAGATTATGATGGTTGGAAAATTTTGATTTTGAAAAGAGCTGAGACCGAATCGTATGGTGGTTTTTGGGGGTTTTTAACGGGTGGTAAAGAAGGGGATGAAACTGTCGCTCAAGTAGTTAAGCGGGAGATGAAAGAAGAAATCAATGTTTCCCCGAAATCGACATGGGCAACTGAATATCTGGTACAGTTTTATGAGCCAGAGTATGATGCTATTTGGATTCTTCCGGTTATAGTTGCAGTTGTTGATAATGATGATAAAATTGAATTATCATCGGAAAATTCAGATTTTCGATGGGCGGAACTTAGCAAAGCAAAGTTTTTGCTAAGCTGGAAAAATCAAATTCAAGTAACAAAAATGATAAGTGA
>QNAD01000302.1 GCA_003641345.1 Candidatus Zixiibacteriota bacterium
ATAATCTTCTACAGAAGTCCAGTATTCAGAATCATCTCTGATTTTTTTACACCATGCACAAATAGGAATAATCCCCTGTAATTGCTCAACATGAGCAAGTGTTTCCTCTAATTCTTCAATGTTGCTCATCATTGCCTTTTGTAACCTAATCATTCGGATGCCGGCATTTATACGCGCGTTAAGTTCAAGAGCATTAAACGGCTTCGATATAAAGTCATCTGCACCCGATGATAATGCTTCGGAAAGGTCTTCCGCCTTATTTTTAGCAGTCAACATAATCACATAAGTAAACGGATTATCTTCATTATTTTTTATACTTTTGCAGACCTCTACACCATCCTTCTCTGGCATCATCCAATCTAGTATAGCCATTTCAATTGACGAATCATCCTGATAAGCTTTTACGGCAGAGTCCCCATCAATGCAGGCAACCACATCATGTCCGGCTTTTTCAAGCGTTGATTCAAGAAGTTTCCTCGAAAAAGCATCATCTTCAGCTATTAATATTTTCATAAATAACCCCTTTATTTTCTGTAATACTTTAATACTTGTGATATTATATCTATGTTACGAAATGGTTTTTGTATAAACCCGTTAGCCCCAGCTGAAACAACATCATCTTGGCTAAATTCATTATGACCAGACATCAACAATACTGGCATATCTGGATCTAATTCTTTGACATAAGCCAACAACTCAAAACCATCCATCTCTGGCATTTTGATATCAGAAATTACCATTGATATTTTATTGTCTTTTAATTTGTCAATAATTTCATCTCCCTTTGATGCTTCAATTACATGATACCCCTCAATTCTAAGAGTTCTGCAAATTATGCCTCTGATAATTTCTTCGTCATCAACAACTAAAATAGCACCCGGACCGGACCCGATAGCTTTTTTTACTTTAGGAATCAGTATAGATTCTTTTATTGGCTTCACAACATAATCAGCAATACCGAGTTCAATTCCTTTTACTATTGATTTCTTGTCATTTAGTGAAGTGCAAAGAATAATTGGTATCCTGTTTAATTTCCTGTTTATTCTAACTTGATGTGCTAATGTAAAACCATCCATATGAGGCATCATCACATCAGAGATTATTATATCTACTATATTTCCATCTTCTAAGAATTTCAGAGCGGCAATACCCGAAACAGCTTTTTCCACTTCAAATGAATTTTTTTGTAGTATCGCCGCAATAACTCTTAATGACAATTCATCATCTTCTACGATTAATGCTTTCATCTAACTCAGGACTTCCATTTTGTCTTGCAATTCATCTGCTAAATCATTTACACATTTTTTTAATTTATTATAGGTAATTTCTGTATTATCTAAATCTTGATTGATTGCCATAGTTTCAAGTGCTATAATTTGGTCAAGAGATGGAACAGCACACATAGAACTCAATGAACCTTTTAATTTATGAGCTGTTTGATGAATTTCATCTGATTTTTTATTTTTTATAGCTGTTTCAATATTTTCCATCATTTGAGGATATTGTTCGAGAAATATACTTATTAATTCTTTTACAAGATCTTCATCTTCACCAACTGTTTCAAAAAATTGTGTGTAATCAAAATTCATAATATTCACTTCCTCTGCCTAATCTATGGTTGCCTATTAACTGGTTTGTCCGAAAGATATTTTACAATACATTCTTTTAGTTTTTTTGCATTTATCGGCTTATTTATATAATCATCCATACCAGCGGCTAAACATTCTTCTTTATCTCCCTGCTGGGCATTTGCTGTCATGGCTATTATTGGTATAAATTCTCCGCTTATTTTCTGCATATCTCTAATTTTAGCAGTAGCTTCATAACCATTTAAAACTGGCATCTGAACATCCATAAGAATTAAATCATAAGAAGATGCCTCAACACATTCTACTGCTTTTTGCCCATCTACTGCTGTTTCAACTTGAAACCCTTCCTTGTCCAAGAGTTTTTTAGCCAAAATCATATTGAATTTGTTGTCTTCGACTAAAAGAATTTTCTTGTTAGTGCTTACAAAACTTTGTAAGTCATTAGATTCAGTACTGCTAATTTCTTGTTCTTTATGAATGGACATACCCACAGGCTCATTGAATGCATTAACAATTGCATCATAAAGAAATGACTGTTTGATAGGCTTGGACACAAACGACGAGATACCAAATTCCTTCAGCTTGTTTTTCTCAATCGACTGCCCAATCGAACTCAACAAAATAACGCTTAGCTCCTGTAATCTGTAATCAGAACGCATCTGCTTGATAAATTCCAAACCATCCATATTGGGCATCAAATAATCCAAGAGAACAAGTTCGAAATTCTCATCACTGTCTATTGCTTGATTTATTGCCTGCAATGCTTCCTCACCCGATGAAACCGCCGTGGGATACATATCCCAACTCTCTATCAACGAAATCAGAAGTCTGCGGTTTGTAGCATTATCATCCACAATTAAAACACGCTTGTTGGCAACATCGCTTGAAATTG
This sequence comes from Candidatus Zixiibacteriota bacterium, assembly GCA_003641345.1. The sequence goes on from QNAD01000302.1 coordinate 2,482, forward strand.
GTTCCCTCACTAATTCCCGAGACTCTCCCAATACAACTGGAATGGTAAAATGGAAAGTCGTCCCGGGACCGCCTACTCCGGATTCATTAGTAGGGCTCTCTATCCATATAGAACCACCCATTTTCTCAATCAACTGTTTTGAAATTGTTGTCCCTAATCCTGTCCCTCCATATGTCCTTGTCGTAGAGCCATCAACCTGAGTAAAGCTTTCAAAAATTTTGTCTTTCTTTTCTTCCGGAATTCCGATACCGGTGTCGATGATTCTAAAATGCAGTAGAACCGGATCTCTGTCTGCTTCCAATTCAACACGCAGAAGCACTTCACCTTTTTCAGTAAACTTGATTGAATTGCCAATCAAATTTATCAATATCTGACGCAATCGCGTAGGGTCTCCTGAAAGCAATTCCGGCACTAAGGGATCGATGTAATTAACAAGCTCTAATCCTTTTTGATGTGCCTTAAGTGACAATGTAGTAACCGCACCCTCAATCACTTCACGCAAACCGTAATCAATCTGCTCAAGCAACATTTGGCCTGCTTCGATTTTTGAAAAATCCAAAATATCATTGATTATGCTCAATAAATTATACGCTGACTGACTGACCATACCAAGAAATTCGCTTTGCTGATCATCAAGTTCCGTATCCAGAACAAGATCTGTCATTCCGATAATTGCGTTCATCGGCGTACGAATTTCATGGCTCATATTAGCCAAAAATTCAGATTTAGCAACATTGGCTGACTCAGCATCTATTGCCAATTTTTCAGCTTGCTTGATAGCGACTTCAAGTTGAATATTAGCTGATTCAACTTCTTTTCTAATATAGTTGGCATCTTCAATCATATTGAGAGTAGCTACTCGGGCATCTCTG
>QNAD01000303.1 GCA_003641345.1 Candidatus Zixiibacteriota bacterium
AACCTGACTGATCCGTGAATTTTATCTTTCATCTGTGACAATACTTTTGCTGTTCCCCAGATAGTTGCCATATGCATATCATGTCCGCAAGCATGCATACATCCATTGATTTTAGATTTAAAAGGAAGGTTTGTTTGTTCTAATATTGGGAGGGCATCAATATCAGTTCTTATTGCTATTGTTGGTCCGGGATGATTTCCTTTTAATTCAGCCAGTAAACCTGTTTTCATTTTAAGGGGAAGAATCTTTAGCCCCAATTTTGACATCTGTTCTTTTAGAAATGAAGTGGTTTTATACTCTTGATATGACAGTTCAGGGTATTGATGGATATGCCTTCGAACTTTAATTTGTTCTTTATGTTGTGCTTTTACAAATTTAAGAATTTCATTTTTATAATTCATTTGATTGCTCTAATGTTTTAATCTGAACCATTAATCAAATTAAACCTAAAAAAACCGGAGTTAAGTTTTTCAGTTGGGAGTTCTTTTAATTTATTAATAGAAATCCAAGGGAGGTTACGATTATCATTAAACTTTGGAATATAGTAATCACATGCTTCTTCAGGAGAGCCGGTTGCTATTGCAAATAGTTTTTCATCTTTGTTATTGTAAATCATATTTAAAATTAAGTAAACGTTTCCTCTCATCCCGTTTCTGTTCCATGTAATATATAAATCTCCCGGCATGAGTTCATTCTCTTTAATTTCAGTGCAGTTTTGACTTAAACTTAAATAGTTATTTTCCTGCATGCAAAAATGAATGTATTTATAAAACTCTTTTTCAGTTGGTTTTTTTGGGATATCCGGTTCGATAAAAACTTCTTTGCGAGCAGTGTACATAGGCCTGCCATTCAACCAATCAGAATAAAATAGTGAATCTCCTTTTTTGGGATAGAATACGAATTGTTCTTGTTTTTTATTAAGAAATAAAAACTCACCCAAAATACGTAGTGGGAAATTCAAATCACGATAGAGATGTCCATGCCATGGGAGATGTACAACACGGGAAACTTCGTCTGGTTCAAATTCTATGCCACCATCCCATATGCCTACTTTTTTATATTGATGCCAGATTGGGAAATTGATAATCCAGTTTTGAAATTTATTTAAGTTAACAGGGTTAGGGTATTCATAACCGTCGGGCAATTCAAATTCAGTATAAAAAGTAAATACCGTGTCATCCATGCTAATAAAAGGATATTGTTTGGCATAAGTTTCAACTAATGTCTGTGAATTTGAAACGCTGATTATTGATAACAGAATTATTAAAGCTAATAATATAATTTTTGAACTAACGTATAAATTATCTTTTTTAATCAATTGTCATTTCCTTCCATAATTTGCTGACACGACGTATATGAGGAATCGTGATTGATCCTCCGACAAGCATTCCGATTGACAAAACTTCGTCAAACTCTTTATCAGTTGTATTTTCTTCTTTTGCTCTAATAGCATGATAAGTAATGCAATCATCACAACGGAGTACTAACGAGGCGACCAGACCCAAAAGCTCTTTTGTTTTTGTGTTTAATGCACCGTCACGGTAAACCGCAGAATCCAGAGAGAAAAACCGCTTTATATCAAGGTTTTCTCTTTTTAGGATAACATCATTTAATTCTTCTCTTTCTTCTCTGAATTTTTTTACACTATTGCACATATATTTCTCCAATTTTTTTAAAAAAGTAATATAGGATTAGCATTAAATTCAGGCAAATCAAAAACTTATACTAAAAAAGATAAAAACCAAACCAAAGTGATTTTATCTAAATAACTGTTAAATTCTGCGTTTGATGAATTCTTGCGGCTAAAGTCTTAATATAAAAGACGTTAAATACTCTTTTAATATATTCGGTTGATAAGTCGGCAGATTTAGAATCCTTTCCCTTGACAGAATTTATACTAAAACGTTATATTAAAGCGTAAAGAGAGTAATGAGTCCGATTACTCTTATTTAAAACCCTCACTTAATTGATAACGAAGCACATTGACTCCATAGCCCTGCCTATCAAATTTGAAACCGCCTTTGACAAAAACCTTTTAACCAAGGAGAAGATTGCCTATGGCAAAACAGGACTGTTAATGCCTTGTGAGGGAGATTAACAGAATTTACAAACGTAACCACAATACAACGTTTAAGAGATTATTGTTAAATTAATTGTCTGTTGATAAGATCATGGAATTGATCTGTCTGCGATAACAGGACTTATCGTAAAATTGCCCAAACAGACAGGGATAAGAATAATCTAAAAAAAATCCGTAATATTTAAAAACCCGAAAGCTTATGTGCTGTCGGGTTTTTTTAATATCTATGGGGAATTTCCCACATTTTAAATTTCGATTTTATTTTTAAATAATTCCCAACTGTTCAAGTTTTGAACAATCTTAACCGTACTCAGTTGTCATTCAACCACTTAAGTGTTATTGCCGGAGATTGCTGTCGGGTGGCATTTCTCTTGCATGTAATTCATGGAACAAGAAAATGAATTGAAACTGGGTGGACGTTATGAAAGTGAAATTTGTTTTGACGATGGATGATGTCACTGTTGAAAATCAAAATATTGACCAGTTAATATTTGACTGGGAGAGTGAGATTGATCAGCAGGAGATATTAGAAGTTTCTCACAAATGGATTACATCAAAGAATTTCCTTACTTCCAGAATGGAAGGTTTAACTCGTGTAGGAGAATCTACTTTGACCATTGAGCCATTAGAAGAGGCGGAAAATGCTTAATTCTGATCTTTTAAGTAAAATACAGGATTTTACCGAAACTGCTTCGGCAAAAGCAGGTGAGTATTCAAGTCTGATTGATCAGGCTAGGGCAATAATTGTAAAGCATTTTGGTGAAAATGGTTTGATTGCCGCCTATATAGCTTTGGCGGCTCTACTAATTTTCATTGTTTCAAAATTGGCAAAAATCACATTTTCTACTTTAAGATTTTTGGTCATACCTGCTGTTGCCTTAGCTTTTATCGGCTCATTTTTTGTGCCTTATTCATTTTTTGCTCTTCTTCCGGTTACAGTTACTGCTGGATCGGTTATTTTATTATTTAAAGGTTAGCAACAAATACGAGAGGTTATTATAAAAAACCGGCAATATGCCGGTTTTTTTATTGGTTAATATTAAATTTGGATATTAAAAATTCGTCTCCGAATCAAGCGGGGTGGTATCCCCATAGTTATTTTCTTGTCATTCCTGCGAAAGGGCATGTTGAAAAACCTCTATTTTTTGAGTAGATTCATTTATATTTATGATAAGTTGATACAGATGAATATTGTCGAAGATACTTTTTCAATAAGCTCATTGGGAATATAAACAAATACCGAAATAAACCGTTAATAAAAAAATGAAAAA
>QNAD01000304.1 GCA_003641345.1 Candidatus Zixiibacteriota bacterium
CTTTTTGCCGAAAGCACCTTACTGTCTTCCGCATTACTTACTTCACCATACGGATACCATTCTGCCAATACCGGACATATTTATTTCTTTCTGAATATAATTGTTTTCGGTATTTTGTATTCTCCTGTTTCAACCGGTCTCGGTATTATAATGAATATTTTTTCTCGACGAAATGAATATCAAGCAGACAAATTTGCCAAAATAAACAATATGGCTAATCAATTAATATCCGGACTAAAAAAATTATCGGCAAACAATCTCTCTAATCTCACACCCCATCCTTATTATGTATTTGTTCATTTTTCGCACCCTACACTACTGCAACGAATTCGTAAATTAATTTGATAACTTGTTATTCTTATACCAAAAATTTGACTTCTGCAAAAAATTATCACTATTTTCTCCCTCATTATTCACAAAAAAGTTTTTAAAAGTTTTCAATCAATCTAAAAATATTAACTTTGTCGTCTTGTTGTATAAAACCGATTTAAAATAACAAGGATATACTTTTTTTGAAATCTTTTATTTGTAATGACTGAAGAAATAAAAACTACCGAACCTGAAAACACGAAGGGAGTAAAACCGGATGATTCGGCAAAGCCGACACCGGAAAATACCAAGCGAGTTAAAGATGCACCCGCTGACAAAAAAACAGAACAGGAAACGGATCAAATTGATTATGACGAAGAAATCAACAGTATTTCCGGCTATGATATTTCCCGTCTTTTAGATTATTTTTCGGATACTGTCAATCAAATTAACGAAACCACAAACATTACCGAATTATCAAAATTTATTGAAGAAATAAAAACTCTTTTCTACAAAAAATATCATTTCCTGATAGCTACCGAAAAGAAAAAATGGACAGAGGAAGGCGGTAATCCCGACGATTTCAAGCTGATAGACAATGACGACCGCGAACGCTTTGAAGACATTTACGGAAAATTCAAGACCTACAGAAAAGCGTATAATGAAAAACTCGAAGCCCAAAAAGAAGAAAATCTGAAGCAAAAACTTGAGATTATTGAAAAGATCAGAAATTTGGTACACACCGAAGAATCACTCAATTCCACATTCAATGCCTTTAAAGCTTTAGAAAAAGAATGGAAAGCCATAGGACAGATTCCTGCACCAAATACTACCGAAATTTGGGGAAAATATAATTTTGCCGTTGAGCAATTCTACGATTTTATCAAAATAAACAAAGAACTTCGCGATTTAGACCAAAAAAAAAATTACGATGAAAAAATAGGATTCTGCGAAACAGCAGAAGCACTCCCCTACAAAGACCAGCCGGTAAAAGCATTTAAGGAATTACAAACACTACACGAAAAATGGAAAAATGTTGGTCCCGTACCTCCAGAAGAACGCGAAAAAATTTGGGAACGATTTAGTGCCATATCAGTAATCATCAACAAAGCACATAATGAATTTCACCTGAAACGCAAGGAACAAGAAGAAGAAAATCTGAAAGTAAAAACAGTACTTTGCGAAAAAGCAGAAACCATTGCCAACGGTGATTACGAAAAATTTCCGGAATGGAAAAAACAACAGGACAAATTAAAAGCATTGGATACAGAATGGCGAACTGTAGGCAGAGTACCTCGTCAACACAATTCAGCTATTTATCAACGATTCAGAGAAGCATTTGACCTTTTCTTTAACAAGAAAAAAGCATTTTACGAAAAGAATAAATTAAAAGAAGCAGACAATCTGGCTGAAAAAATAAAACTCTGCGAAGCCGCCGAAAAATTACAGGACAATGATGATTATGCTAAAACCACTCCTGAAATATTGGAACTACAAAAAAAATGGAAAGAAATAGGACCTGCTCCGCGTTACAAATCAGAAGAAGTATGGCAACGATTCAGGTCAGCATGTAATCATTTTTTTGAAAAGAAATCTGCTTCATTCAAAGAACAAAAAGGCAAAGAAAAAGAAAACTTACAAGCCAAAGAAACTCTCATTAAGGAAATGGAATCGTTTAAACCACTGCCATCAGATAAAGAAAATCTGGAAGCTATTAAGGGATTCCAAAAACGATGGGATGAGATAGGATTTGTTCCGCGAAACAAAGCAGATGCTATCAATAAAGCATACCACACTATCCTGACAAAGCTTTTTGACGCTGCCAATATTGACAAAGTAAAACAACAATCATTATCTTACGGACAATATCTGAAAAATAAGCAAAGCTCTCCCAATTTTCAAAAATTCCTTGAAGACGAACGATACGGTATTCGCAAAAAACTACAAGAAATTGAAAAAGAAATTTTTAAAATTGAAAATAGTTTAAGTCGTTTCTCTGTTTCAAAAGGAGCTGAAGGATTTCTGAAAGGTTATACCGATGAATTAGAAAAGAAAAAAGAATTACAGGAAATTTTAAAAAAGAAAATACAGTTAATAAAAAAACATTTTGACCAACTATCCTCATGAAAATTTTAAAAGATATACTTTTAGTCTTCTTTTTCCTTGCTAGCATTATAGCTAACGGACAAAATGGAAGTATTCGCGGTTTCATCTACGAAAAATCTACAGGTGAACCCGTTATTTTTTGTAATGTAATGCTGTCAGGAACAAGCTACGGTGCTGCTACCGATGTTAATGGATTTTTCAATATTACCAAAATAAAACCCGGAAATTATACTCTGGAAATTAGTTTTATCGGCTACGATACAAAAAAAATTCCGGTAACCATCACTGCAAACAAGATTCTAAATAAGAAAGTTTTTTTGGAAGAATCTTCTGTTGTTCTCAATGCCGTAGAAGTTTCAGGCGAAAAACAAGAAATGCAGACACAAGTAAAAATGTCTATTGTGAAAGTAACGCCAAAACAGATAAAACAAATTCCAACAATCGGTGCAGAACCCGATTTAGCACAATACCTGCAAGTACTCCCCGGTGTTATTTTTACCGGAGACCAAGGTGGACAACTTTACATTCGTGGTGGCTCTCCCATACAAAACAAAGTACTTCTTGATGGCATGGTTGTCTATAATCCGTTCCATAGTATCGGGTTATTTTCTGTTTTCGATGCCGATATCATTCGTAATGTAGATGTTTATACCGGTGGTTTTTCCGCTGAATACGGCGATAGAATTTCGTCTATAATGGACATTACCATGCGCGATGGAAATAAAAATCACTACGGCGGGAAAGTCAGTATCAGTCCTTTTGGTGCCAAACTAATGGTTGAAGGTCCAATAAAAAAATCAGCAACTCCCAGTGGTGGTGGCAGTTCATTTATTTTCTCTACCAAACATTCTTATTTGGAACAATCGTCCAAAATATTATATGACTATATTGATACGGCAGGACTACCATTTAACTATACTGA
>QNAD01000305.1 GCA_003641345.1 Candidatus Zixiibacteriota bacterium
CCCAAATGATTCGTTTAACCTAACAAGATAAAATTTTATTGTGTATAAATTCTCTGTTACTTTTTTGATTCTCTTTTCTTTTATCTTTTTCCTCATATCAGGATGTGACATAATTAATCCTTCCGAAAAAATTCCTGCTTACATTCAAATTGATTCCGTTACATTAACTCAACCAAGTTCCGGCTATCATACTACGGAAAAAATTACAGATGTTTGGATTAACCTTGATGGAAACAGGTTGGGAGTTTACCAATTGCCTGCTCAATTTCCTGTAATTGCCGAAGGGAAACACCATTTGACTGTTAGAGCGGGAATAAAAGATAACGGTATTTCTGCCAGCCGGATGATTTATCCGTTTTATTCCTTTTTTGAGTTGGATACTGATTTTGTGCAACAACAAACTATCAATATTACACCAATTTTCAAGTATCAGGATGGGCTAAATAGGTGGATCGAAACCTTTGAAGACCCCGGCTATAAATTAGAATTAACATCAAAAAGCGACACAACACTGGAACGCGTTCCTGACCCGCGAGATTCATCAGAAAGTGTCGGTGCTTTTTATCTGAGTTCCGACCGTCCTATTTTTCAGTGTACTACCACAGATGTATTTCCTCTTTCGTATAATGCAGGTGGGATCTTTTTGGAGTTAGACTATATGAACGACCAGGAATTTATTGTGGGATTGTATATCAATAAGTTGAACCAAACAATAGAAACACCTGTCATTCAAATTAATCCACATCCCGATTCGTTTAATAAAATATATATTGATTTATTATATATTATCAGTCAAAATCCTGATGCCATAGATTATAAAATCTTTGTTGGTGCTGAACGCGTAGATTCACTGGATAATCCTAAAATTTATTTTGATAATCTGACACTAATTTATCCATAGCCAATGAATAAGGTAAGACAAAAACGGCAAATCTTTTTGTATGTCATTTTTGACATCTTGGCTGCTATGTCTGCATGGACAGGGTTTTATCTTTTCCGTAAAATTGTTATTGAGCCACAAAAGTTTGGGTATAAAATTCCTGTAACATTTAATGAAACTTATTATAAGGCATTGATTCTTTTGCCTGTTTTGTGGGTTTTATCTTATTTGATTTTCGGTCATTATAAAAATGTTTATCAGCGGTCGCGACTAAAAGAACTTTGGCAAACTCTATCAATCAGTATTGTCGGTGTTACGCTTATTTTCTTTGGATTGATACTATATGATTTCGTCGTCAATTATACCAATTATTATAGTTCGTATTTCGTTTTGTTAGCACTTCATTTCGGATTAACCTATATGCCCAGAGTTATCATTACTACAATTACAAACCATCGGATTCACAGCCGTAAAATTGGATTTAAAACACTCATGATTGGTAGTAACGAAAAAGCTGTAGAGTTAATGAGTAAGCTAAATTTACAGATGAAATCTGTCGGATACCAATTTTTAGGATTTGTTCCTGTTTTTGATCAAGAGACTTATCTTTTGGAAAAAGAAATGCCTAAAATTGGAAAATTAGACGACTTATACCATATCATAAAAGATAATGATGTTGAAGAAGTTATCATTGCTTTAGAAACAAAAGAACAGGATAAAATTGAAGACATCATTAATAAAATTAACGGATTGAAGGTTAATGTAAAAATCATTCCTACAATGTATGATGTATTGACCGGAAAAGTCAGGATGTCATCTCTTTATGGAGAACCTCTGATTCAAATTTCTCAGGAGTTGATGCAGGAATGGGAAGCCAACCTAAAACGGATTATTGATATTGTTTTTTCAATTTTTGCAATGATTCTATTACTCCCTATATACTTTTTCCTGATTCTTGGTGTAAAATTTTCATCCAAAGGTCCTGTTTTTTTCACACAAGAACGCATCGGACGATTTGGAAAACCATTCAATATTGTTAAGTTCCGTACCATGTTTGAAGGTTCTGAAGCCAATGGTCCGGCACTTTCAAGCAAAGAAGATAAGCGAATTACTCCTTTTGGAAAGTTTCTCAGAAAAATGCGTTTAGATGAATTACCACAATTTTGGAATGTCTTAAAAGGAGATATGTCATTGGTTGGTCCCCGTCCAGAAAGGCAATTCTTTATTGAACAAATTGTAAAAAGAGCTCCCCATTACATTCATTTGCAAAAAGTAAGACCCGGAATCACTTCTTGGGGGCAAGTAAAATTCGGCTATGCCGAAAATGTAGATGAGATGATTGAGCGACTCAGATATGATATTGTATATTTAGAGAATATGTCTCTCTATGTAGATTTTAAAATCTTGATTTACACAGTCCTGATTGTTCTGAAAGGAAAAGGGAAATAAAAACTTTTTCATCAATAGTTTGACATATAAAAATAAGGTAAATACCATATTTCAAAATAATTCCTAACTTTGCAATTTAAAACTACTTGAACAAATTTTTATGTCCACAACGATTATTATTGTTGTTTTAACGCTTATCTCCTCTGCTTTTTTCTCGGGAATGGAAATAGCTTATGTTTCTGCCAATCGCCTAAAAGCAGAATTAGACCGTAAAACTCATAAATTATCGGCTAAAATTGTTTCACGATTATTACACAAGCCCACAGGATACATCGCCTCTATGCTAATTGGCAATTATATCTCATTTGTAGTTTACGGTTTATTTATGGCTATTCTGCTAAATCCAGTTTTAGTCCCATGGTCAGGAAACTCAAGTATTTTATTAATTTTACAAACAATTATTTCTACACTTATCATTTTAATTTTTGCCGAGTTTTTTCCAAAATCATTTTTTATATCTAATCCAAATACCTTTTTACGAATTTTTGCCATTCCTGTATATTTCTTTTATATTATATTATTCCCCATTGCACAATTTACCATTGCATTTTCAAATCTTTTTCTTCGTATTTTTGGATTAAGACCTCACAAAGAAAAACAACAATTGACATTCAGTAAAATTGATATTAATTATCTGGTTAACGAATATGCCGAAGAAAAAGAAGAAGAAATTCAACATGAATTAAAAATTTTTCAAAATGCTTTAGACTTCTCAGAAGTTAAATTGCGGGAATGTATGGTTCCGAGAACGGAAATTGTTGCGTTAGCAGAGGATACAAACATTAACACCCTAAAACAAACCTTTATTGAAACAGGATTCTCAAAAATACTGATTTTCAGAAGAGATATTGATAATATCATCGGTTATGTTCACTCTTCCGACTTGTTCAAATTTCCAAAAACCATTAAAGATATCTTACACGAAGTACCTATTGTTCCCGAAACAAAATCAGCCAAAGAACTTTTGGCACAACTCATCAAAGAACATAAATCTATTGCTGTGGTA
>QNAD01000306.1 GCA_003641345.1 Candidatus Zixiibacteriota bacterium
ACATAATTTACAGGGTCTTTATTGCTATTTTCGTCAATATTTACGGCAGAGACCTCAAATGCGGCATTTGCCGGCTCATCGGGTTGAAACAGCCCACCCTCCATCAGCGAGGCATCATATTTTCGCCAGTCGTTGCGTACTAACTCTAATGTTCCGAAACGCAAAATAACCGAGTCGGAGAAATTTTTCAGAAACATACGAATAAAGCGAATGGACTTAAAGTCTTTTATGGCTCCTACAACTTTTTCAGGTTCCGAAATCGGAATGCGGAAGTGATACCAGTTTACCTGATCGCCGCTTTTATTTTTCCCGGCAACTACATCGGTAATGTAATTTTCGCCTACTTGCATCTCCGAAGGACGAATTTGAACACGATACTGAAAATAATTTTCTGCTTCACTCAGCGTATTATCGTTATTAATATCCTCATTCTCAGGAATTGATGTCCCCTGCGTAGAATAGCTCTCTGCCGATTGTTCATCGGTAGGCGAATTACCGTCAGGACCGTTGAATTTTTTATATCGTCCCAAAATGCTGACCTTTGCATCATCGTAGTCGGTACCGCGAAAATAATGGAAATCATCATTCGAGGGATCACTGAGTACTTTCTGATAAGCTGCAGAACCGGCACCAAAAGTATTTTTTACAGAATCAATATAATCGAATCCGTAAATATTCCCGGAACCGAAAAATAATTGCTCATCGGCATCCGACAGACCGTCAAATCCGACATCCTGATACTGACGGGAATTAGGATCATTATCAAAACCGTTGGTTACTGCCTGAACCAAAGGTATTCGTCCCCAAACAGTTGTATCTACATTTATTACATTGTCGGAAGTAGGCAAGCCCTGTTCAAATGTTTTCCGCGAGTCTTTCAGAATATCTTCAGAGATATCACCCAAATCAAAATACAAATCTCCTCCGGCAGTGGAATCATAAACAAACGGATCCATCAACCAAAAATCAACAAATTCAATATTAGCGGCTTCAAAATCATTGGTCTGTAACGGTCGCATAATACCTGCCCATCGCGATTGCGGATTATTTAACAACCCGTCTGAATTCATACCGGCAGAATAAGAAGAAGAATTAATATCGTAGTTGTAAGGACCTTTTTCCGTAGGATAATAAGCTAAATTTAATACTGCTAATGTAGTGGGAAAATTAGAAGGACTCTCACGATTAGGGAAAAGTTCTTTTTCGTAAACTTCGCGGACAAAATGATTATTCTGCTCATCACTGTTTTTTAAGTAATCGGGTGTTTCCGACTGGTTGCGGACAAATAGCGGGTCAATATTATACCATGCCAGTTTTGCACGGTTTATTCCGTAAACAATCCCTGAAGTGTCGGCTTCCGGAAACAGGTCAGGTTGATGTTGCGGCGTACTTGCCAACACCCACGAATGAAAACTCTTGATGTCAATAGAGGTTTTACTGCCTTCAAAATCATCAATGTACGATGTTCCTGTTTTGTCAATAGCTTTGGAGTGACCGGGAATTAAATGAGCAAACTCACCGCTAATGGTAATGTTTGACATGGCTTTGGTTTCCAAAAACGGTAATTTGTCAATCATTTTAGTCAAAAAACGCGAGTCGGTTCGGTAAGTTCCGTCCACACCCCAAATGGTGTTAGAAATAGGTTCGTCACCAATATTCACTTTTTGTGTCAGTGGGCGTTCTGTCAAATTCAGGATGGTAGCACCCAAATTAAAGTCATTGGAGACATGATAATCCAGATGTGTTCCCATCAGCGTTTTACTCTGAATGCTGAACATGGTATTGCTCTCCAGCGAGATTTTTATTGGTGTTCCCGACTCCAACAAACCTTGATTAATAATTTTTACCCTGCCGAGCGTATAATCAACGGTATAATCTTGATTCTCGGTTAGTTGTCTTCCACCGGCAGTAACCTGAACCGAGCCCTGCGGAATATTGATGGCATTTAATGCAATATCGGAACCAGATGCAGATTGATAGGTTCCGGCAAGGAAAAACTTATTTTTCTCTGCAATTTGCTGTGCGGTATTTTGGGTAGAATCGTACAATTCCTGATAAACATATTTATTGGCTATGGTAGAATCGCTCGGATTATTACCGATAATGGCTTGTTTGATATAGCTGCCGAATGGTTCCAGCACAGGAAAAATTATTTTTCCGTTAGAGGCATTTACGGTTGTTCCCTCAATAAAGTCAAAAACACCATCGGGCGAAGGGTCTAATTGCTGGTTGACATTATCAAGGTTTAAAACCTGAATTAATGCGTCGCCACTGATAGCACCTTCTGACAAATAATTAACTGCGGTTCCTTTTTTATCATCCTGATAAAGTACATCGAGCTTAAAGTTTGACGGATTAATTTGATAGGCACCAATGGCATAGATATTTTTCATCATTAAATCCCAGTTGGGCAATTGCGGTGTAAACGATGTTCCTTTAATAAGTTTTACTATCAGGGTTTTGGGGGCACTGATACCGTCACTTGAAAATTCTCCTACCTGATATTTTTGACCACCGGCAGTGAATTCATAAGCCACAGCCAATACTTCATCGGAACTTAAAGCCGAGTTCAACGAGATGTAACCTAATTTAGGATTAAATCGGTATTCCGAAGGTGATAATTTACGGGCAGACTCAATTTTCTCAAAGTCTATTCCTGTGTTAAATCCTTCTCCTTGCAGTGTAGATGTTACCGTATTGAGCTCACGAATAGTCGTATCCGCTTTTATACTTATTAATGAATTAGCAGAGTCGGAAGGAAAATCAGGACCGGTCGGATTTGATACTACAACACTCGATTCTGTTACTTCGGGATCTTTTTCTCCCAAGGCCATAAAAGCAACAATATTTCTTGAGTCCTGATAGTTTCCACTTTTGTTGGTTACCCAAACTTCAATACGGGTAATGTTAATCGGGGAAATAATAACGGGTAGATTTTCCAGTGCTTCGTCATAATGTTCTCTGAAATAATGTGCCAAAAAATAATGTTTGTTAGCTTCATATTGGTCGGCATAAAGCTCAAATTCCTGTGTCTGTGCTCCGCCCTTGACTTCAATAACTTGTGATTTTCCTTTCTGCTGCGAGAAGATAGAGGTGATATCCAATTTACCGAATTTCAATTTCGTTTTAATTCCGAACAGACTCTGACTGCCTGTAATCAGTGAGCCGGTAAGTGGCAGAGAAACATTTCCTGCTTCTATGGTTTGGATAATCTCATCTTCATCGCCTTCGTAAGCTAATTTCATTTTGTTCTCAAAATCAAAACTGGCTTCGGTGTCGTAATTGGCATTGATTTTCAGTTTGGTACCAATTTGTCCGACCACATTCATTTGAAT
>QNAD01000307.1 GCA_003641345.1 Candidatus Zixiibacteriota bacterium
ACATTTAATAATCCAGAAGGTTGTGCCAATTCTGTTTTTTCTATCGTACGTTCCGGACTGATTCCAACAGTGATGGAATTTCTCGATAGTGATGCGGCGGCTTGTTCCAATGAATATGAAAAAAATGAAGGGATTGACCAAACTGCCGCCGGAATTCTTTTAATTGAAACTTCATTTGAAAATAGAGAAATGGAAACTTCTGAGATTAAAAAAATATGCAATCAGAATTCCTGCTCTTATCTAAAAGTTGAACCAGACCAGAACAAAGCTGACAAACTATGGAAAATACGGAGGAATCTATCAAAAGCCTCAAAAGAAATCGCATCACTAAGAATTTCTGAAGATGTAGTCGTTCCTGTCTCAAAATTCCCTGAACTTGTCTCTTTTGTTTCAAAAATAAATCAAGAATCAGAAATACGAATTAACTCATTTGGACATGCAGGTGATGGAAATCTGCATGTCAATTTTCTCTCCAATGATACCAGCGATAAAAACCGAATCAAAGTCGAAAACCTAACTAAATCTCTCATGATTAAAACTATAGAATTGGGTGGTTCACTATCCGGTGAACATGGAATTGGAATTGAAAAAAAACAATTTCTTCCAATGGAACTAAATTTACAAACACTAAATTTCATGGTGGCTTTCAAAAATTTATTTGACCCAGACAATTATATCAACCCGAATAAAATATTCTAAAAAAGTAATAAAAAAAAGCCTTATTAACTATCCTTGCCTTGACAAACAAAAACAAATTGATTAAGGTGTGTTTGCAATGTGAAATATTTCACATTTGATGTTATAAAAGTCAACCAATTTGATTTTTTAAATGAAAAGGGAACTTGTAATGGCAAAAGTAAAAACTTTAAACGAGACTTTGGCGGGCATGATACCAAGGTTAAGAACTGAAAGAAAAAATCTCGTCAAAAACTATGGTGACAAAATCATCTCTGATGTTTCTGTTGCTCAGGCAATTGGCGGTATGCGCGGCGTCAAGGGAATGGTGTGTGATACATCAGTCGTTGAACCAGACAAAGGGTTAGTTATTCGCGGTATTCCAGTAAAAAAACTGACAGAGAAACTGCCCGAAGAAATTTTCTGGCTTTTGATTACCGGTAAATTACCTACCGCCGGCGAACTTAAACTCTTCCAAAAAGAATTAAGAAGCTACGGTAAAGTTCCTGATTACGTTTGGAAAGTTCTTAGAGCAATGCCAAAAACATCCCATCCAATGGCGATGCTTGACACTGCTATTCTGGCAATGGAAAACGAATCTGCTTTCAGAAAACGTTATTCTGAAGGTATGAAAAAAGAAGAATATTGGGAACCGGCTCTGGAAGACTCAATGAAAATAATGGCAACCATTCATACTATTGCCGCTGGTGTTTACCGGATTAAATATAAAAAAGGCGCTCTTATTAAGCCTTCAAATAAACTTGACTGGGGTGCCGATTATGCTCGGATGCTTGGATTACCGACCAAAAACGGTGTTACCGCCAAAATGATGCGTCTTTATTTAGTCCTGCATTCTGACCATGAAGGTGGTAATGTTTCAGCGAACACTTGTCATACTGTTGGTTCAGCTCTTTCTGATCCATATTACGCTATCTCAGCCGGATTAAATGGACTGGCTGGTCCTTTGCATGGTCTCGCAAATCAGGAATGCCTCGGATGGGTGTTGCAAACTATGGAAAAATTCGGTGGAGCCCCAACTGAAAAACAGATTTATGACTATGCATGGGAAACCTTAAACAGTGGTAAAGTCGTACCAGGTTATGGACATGCAGTCCTTCGTGTAACTGACCCACGTTTTGCCGCCTTTAATGCTTTCGGTAAAAAGTACATGAAAAATGATCCTGTCTTCCAGACTACTGATCGTGTTTTCAAAATAGTACCAAAAGTCTTAAGAGAACATGGTAAAGCAAAAAGCCCGTGGCCGAATGTTGATGCCGGCTCAGGCGCTTTATTATATCATTTCGGAATTACAGAATTTGAATATTATACTGTCCTTTTCTCAGTCTCCCGTACAATGGGTATGGCGTCTCAGTTAGTTCTTAACAGAGCTCTCGGAACAGCTATTACTCGTCCGAAATCTGTCAGCACAAAATGGCTGAAAAAAGCTGTTAAATAAGCTCCTCTTTTTTATCTTTGTGTAAAAAAAGGCGGTTCATTTATTTGAACCGCCTTTTATATTTCTAATATAATCAGAACTCAATCAGAATCTTTGCCCCACCCAGATCAGATTTGCTTACTTTAACCTCTCCCCCCATTTTATTAATTATTTTATAAACCATAGGAAGACCCAATCCGGTTCCGGCTTCTTTGGTTGTAAAATATGGAGTGAATATTTTATCATAATTTTCGATTGGGATTCCCGCTCCGTTATCTTCGAAAATTATTAATACTTGCTGGTCGTTTCTAATTGCAGAAATCTTTATCTGTTTATTAGTCTTTTTATTTATTGCTTCTTTAGCGTTATTATACAGATTAGTAAACACTTGCTTAACTTCATCAATGTTGCCATTTATAATCAAATCCTTATTTATTTCACTGATTAGATTTATTTTAAGTTGATTAGTTTCATGAGAAATAAATTTAATAAAACCTTCTAAAATTTCTGATAAATTAATTTTATTATTATATTTTTTATGGTCGTGGGTAAGAGCTAAAAATTTTGTTATAATTTCATTAAGCCGTTTTGTCTCTGACTTTATCTGGCTGGTAAAATCATGATATTCCTGTTTGTTGTCTGTTGGTTCAAATTCCGCCGCTAATCTCTGAGTTGCTATTGATATTGTATTCAGTGGATTGCGAATTTCATGAGCAACTCCTGCCGCCAAGTCACCTAATTCGGAGATACGTTCTTTGCGAGCCGAGTCCTTCTCGTACTGCTTTAATTTGGTAATATCATAAACAACAATTACAGTACTATCCGGATTTGCTTCAATTTTAGAAGATGATATCAATAAAGTTTTAGTAACACCATTGAAAATATTAGTTATCTCCGATTCACTCCCTCTTTCATTATTCTCAAGCAAATCATTTAAAATAATATCATCCTCAGGAATAATATCAGACCATTTGCTACCAATACACTCTCTAACGCCCCAAATAGCGTCAAAGGCATGATTACATAGGCTAATTGTCCCAATATTATCCAAAACCGCTACACCGGTTCGCATTTCATCAAATATTTTGTCTGTTACAGATTTGATTTGCTGATATTGCTGACTTATCTCTTTTCTCTTTTCTCTTCCCCGAAGATATAGAGAGGCAATTACCAATAATCCAAAAAGAATTATTGCAAAAGTAATAATCTGA
>QNAD01000308.1 GCA_003641345.1 Candidatus Zixiibacteriota bacterium
CATTCAATACAGAAGCTGAGAGAGGATCGGTATCACTTGAGAAATCATCAAAAGCGATATGAGCTAGCCCAACACCACCAAAAATAAATGGGGCTACCGGAAAAGCTGGTAAGTTGGGTGTAAATTTGGTGTCAGCACCAAACATGGCATATTTTTCATTTCCACCACTAAGAGCTAAAGCTTCAAGGTCAGTGCCAAAGTTATGATATTCAAATTTACCGATTACCTGAAACTTAGGAGCGATTTTGTAACCAACTCCAGCCATACCGTTCCATCCGGTTTTATAAAGAGCATCGAATCCGTCAGGACCAGCCGGGACAGAAACAGCACCACCACCGTAAAAGCTAAATGGTGACGGGACAGAAGGGACTTGGGCATTTGCTCCAAAAGCAAAAACCAAAACCATAATAATTGTGAAAACTACCTTTTTCATTTGTGTTTCCTTTCATGTTTAAGAAATAGGTTCATGGTTACTTTTCGACTGTTCCAGAAAGGAACTTTAATCCGATTATTGTATTTTTTCGTTATTTAATTGTTCTTAAACGATGGAAAAAAGGGGTGAAATGTGAAATAGTTCACTTGATTTCACTGAAAATATTTAGTATATAAAGGTCTAAACTTAAATAATGACTTGATCTAACTAATAAAGGGATTTTCTAATGGCAGAAAATAATGCTTACATCGTCTCTGCTTGCCGAAGTGCAATTGGTACACTTCATGGTGGGCTTGGAAAAATGACTGCTCCACAACTTGGCGCTTTGGCTATTAAAGAAGTAATTAAAAGAGCCGGAATTGATGCCAAAGATATTGAAGAAGTGATAATGGGGCAGGTGGTTCAGGGTGGTTCCAATCAGGCGCCGGCACGGCAAGCCGCTATTCATGGTGGTGTTCCACCGGAAGCCGCCGCTTTGACAATTAACAAAGTATGTGGTTCCGGATTAAAATCTGTTATGTTAGCCGCTCAGTCCATTAAAGCTGGTGATCAAAATGTGATTGTTGCCGGTGGAATGGAATCAATGTCACAAACTCCTTTGATTATCAGGGGAGCAAAGACCGGTTTCAGATTTGGGCATCAGAAGCTTGAAGATATTATGATTACTGATGGACTTTGGGATAGCTTTAATAATTTTCATATGGGTAGTGCCGCAGAATATACACAGCAAAAGTCTGGTATCTCACGAGAAGAGCAGGATAAATTTGCAGCTAACTCTCATAAAAAAGCTGTATCCGCTATTGAAACTGGTAAATTTAAAGATGAAATATTTCCTATTGAAATTCCACAACGAAAAAAAGACCCAATCATTTTTGATAAAGACGAAGGTCCTCGTTCGGATATTTCTCTTGAAAAATTGGCTAAGCTCAGACCGGCTTTCCAAAAAGATGGTACTGTTACTGCCGGTAATGCTCCGGGCTTAAATGACGGTTCCGCGGCGACTATTGTGGTGTCGGAAAAATATATGAACGAAAAAGGGTTAAAGCCGTTAGCTAAAGTAATTGATTATGCTGTTGCCGGTACGCCGCCAATAGATCTTTTCTATTCTCCGATTTATGCTGTGAGAAAACTTATGGATAAAATGGGAGTTGATATTAATCATTTTGATTTAATTGAAGCAAATGAGGCTTTTTCGATACAGGCTTTAGTTGATGGAAAAGAACTCGGTTGGGATTGGGATAGAGTTAATGTTAATGGTGGAGCTGTAGCTTTAGGTCATCCGATTGGAGCATCCGGAACAAGAGTTTTGGTTACATTGATTTATGCTTTGAAAGATCGTGGTTTAAAGACAGGTTTGGCAACTCTTTGTCTTGGCGGTGGTAATGCTGTTGCTATGGCAATTGAAATAGTATAATTGTTTAAAGGAGAAAACAAAAATGACTTTAGATAATATAAAAAAAGTATCGGTAATTGGATGCGGCACGATGGGAAATGGAATTTCTCAGGTTTTCGCTCAAAAAGGTTATGATGTTCATTTAATTGATATTAAACAGGAATTTCTTGATAAGTCGATTGCAACTATTGGCAAAAGTTTGGATCGGATGATCAAGAAAGAGAAGATTACCGAAGATGATAAAAAATCAATATTGAATAGAATTAAAACATCAACTAAACTCGAATCAGCAAAAGATTCACAATTGGTAATCGAAGCAGTCACGGAAAATCTCGGTATCAAACTTAAGATTTTTTCTGAATTGGAAGAAATTTGTCCCGATGAGGTAATCTTTGCATCAAATACATCATCACTGCCAATTACCGAATTAGCTTCGGCTACAAAACGTCCCGAAAAGTTTATTGGCATGCATTTTATGAATCCGGTTCCGATGATGAAACTTATTGAGCTTATTAGAGGTATGGCAACTTCGGATGAGATTTACAGCTTGATAGAAGAACTTGCTAAAAAATTAGGTAAAATACCGGTTGAGGTTAATGATTTCCCGGGTTTTGTTGCTAATAGAATTTTAATGCCGATGATTAACGAAGCAATTTTTGCTCATTTTGAAGGTGTGGCAACTGTTGAGGCAATCGATGAAGTCATGAAACTTGGAATGGCACATCCGATGGGACCGTTGACTCTTGCTGATTTTATTGGACTTGATGTTTGTCTGTCAATTCTTGAAGTGATGTATGAAGGATTAGGCGACCCTAAATATCGACCATGTCCATTATTGAAAAAAATGGTTCAAGCCGGTTATTTGGGACGCAAGTCTGGACGTGGCTTTTACGATTATAAGTAAAAGATTTATTTAGAATAAAAAGAGGAGTTTTATATATGGATTTCCAACTGACCGAAGAAGCTTTGGAATTCAAAGAAATGGCAAAGGAATTTGCCGAAAAAAGACTTTACCCTAATGCTCTTGAAATTGATGAAAAAAGTGAAATGCCTGACGAAATTATTAAGGAATGTGCAGAACTTGGTTATTTTGGTTTTACTGTTCCAGAAGAATATGGTGGGTTAGGACTTAGTGCTACCAGTTTTATGGGTGTTATTGAAGAGTTTAGTGCGGCGTGTGCCGGATTTACTATTTTACTTTCGGTTGAAGGCTCTTTAATTGTAGATATCTTAATGAAGTATGGCACGGAAGAGCAAAAACAAAAGTATCTTCCTGGTATTGCATCTGGCGAAGCATTTGGTGCTTATTGTTTGACAGAACCCGATGCGGGAACTGATGCCGGAGCATTGAAAACAATTGCAGAAGATAAAGGAGATCACTATTTGATGAATGGCACAAAGTCATTTATCTCTCATGCTCATTTATCAAAGTTGTTTATTGTTTTTGCAAAAACTGATCCGGAAAAGGGGTC
>QNAD01000309.1 GCA_003641345.1 Candidatus Zixiibacteriota bacterium
AAGGTGGATTGTGACCCGACACTTAAGTAGTTGTAATTAAAGAGCGGTAGATCACAAAAATCTGTTTACACAGATTTTCAGGACCCACCGCAACATCTGTGAGACTTCTTCAACAAGCCTCTTCACGGAGATTACAGAGTTTGTGGGCGGCAGATGCCCTCGTCTGCCCCAGCCTGTCATAACTTGCAAAAATAGGTAGCAGGTCTCGAAGAGATCTTCCCAACAAAGAAAAACCAAGAGTCTAACATCCCAAACTGTTTCATTTGGGAACAATATCAAAATCTTGATTCTCATAATTTAGAATGTCCAAATATTGCCCTAAGAATTTATATTATTATTTCGATAAATATATAAATATATATTTTTGAACTTCTAATAATAAAGTAGAAAATAAGAAGTGAATAAAGATAATAGATATCTTTCGACTTTTAAAATTGCTGTAGCATTAGTCATTTCAGTTTTTTTAAATATCATAATGATATCTAATTATATTTTAGGTCTCATTGGCGGGGTTTGGTTAGCCCAGCAAAATGAATGGAAATCTCTTTTGTATGGCTTTGGTCTTGCCATTGCTGTTATGTTAGCATATAAAATTATTTTACTTATCACTCAACTAATTGATAAAATTTTCTCTACAATAACTGATCGTAAAAGTACAACTTATGCCTTTAGTTTTAATTTAATAACATCAATTTATACTTTTGGCTTAATAGGTTATTGGACTATCTGGGTTTATAATAAAATGCTGTTTATGGCACCCGACTATTTGATCTATGCTTATCTGATGTGGGGTTATGCAACCGTTGTAGCACCGCTTCTTTTTTGGGCAAGACGGGAAACAATGGATGCTGTTACAACATCTATTGGTTTAATCTTTGCTCAAATAACATATCTTCTTTGTTGCGGATATTATTTTTTCGGCACAGATTTCACACAATGGTTATATTATATAATTGGACTTGGTGTTATATCTTCCATTTTAGTCATTGGGATAGGCATTTCCGAATCAAAACAGCGTGCGATGGTAAAAAAAGAGCGAGAGATGTTCAATATCAACAAAAGCCGCTATTCATATTTCCGATAAGAAAATAAATAATAACTCTAATTCATAAAGATTTTGTCTTTTGTGTAAACGATAAATACACTTGAATCAAAATAAACTTCTACTATTTATAAAAAAAGGGCTGAAATTCCCACTAATTAACTTCAACCCTATTTCCTTTAGGAAATCAATAAGTATATTTAATATATATACCAACTAAGAATCGATGTCAACAATTATTATGGATATTAAGATGACTATTGTATTATTCGTCCCAATTTAAGTAACATCCAGTAAGACACTGTATTTATATGAGTTACAGCTCAAAAAATTGAAACGCCTCGGGCAGATAATCAACTAAATCGCCAGCAATCAATGATCTTGCCCCTATCTCTTCGGTACCAAAATCACCTGAAAGACCATGGATATAGACCGCTCCACAAGCAGAATCATAAGCAGAAACTGACTGACCTAATAGTGTTCCTATAATTCCGGAGAGAACATCGCCTGATCCGCCGGTAGCCATCCCGTTATTTCCGGTCGGATTCAAAGCAACTTTGCCATCTGTATCGGCAATCAAAGTTGGACTACCTTTGAGAATTAAAACAACACCGTATTCTTTTGCAAATGAAGATACTTGTGTTATCCGCTTTTGAATATCATTTGAAGCTTTATTTCCAGTTAATCTATAGAACTCCCCAGGGTGCGGCGTCAGAACGCATTGCGTCCTTTTTTCTTTTAAAATTTCAGTAAATTTTACAAGAGCATTCAACCCGTCAGCGTCAATAATCATTGGTTTATCGCAACGAGCAACAAAGCGTTTGACTAATTCTTTTGTTTCATAATGCTGTCCAAGTCCGGGACCAATTATTACTGCATCATTATCATTGGCTAATTCTAAAAGCTCTCCCAATCCTCTTAGTGCCAGATGCCCACTCTTTTTTACATCGGGTAGCGGTGCTAAAGTTGCCTCGGTTACAGAAGAAGCTATAGTTGGAAGTATCGAATGCGGACACGCAACTTTAACCAAACCGCAACCGGAACGAAGAGCAGTTTTGGCTGTTAATATTGCCGCACCAGTAAGACCTGATGAACCGGCTATACATAAAATTTTTCCAAAGTCCCCTTTGTGTCCATCCGGTTTTCTACTCGGAAGAAGTGAAGAAATTTTTTGAGTTGTAAGTAAATCAGTTTTTAAATTAAAATTTTCTGTAACATCATCAGGAATACCAATCGGAATTATTTTAATTTCACCGGATAGCTCTCTACCTGGGGAAACATACATGCCTAATTTTGGCAATGCTAAAGTAAAAGTATAATCTGCCTGTACAACACATCCTTCATATTGACCATTGTCAGCGTTCAAGCCCGATGGCATATCTATGGCAATAGTGGTAATATCTTGATTATTTATATATTCAATCATATCACCGAGCAACCCTCGGGGTGCTCCGGCAAAACCGTTTCCGAAAACCGCATCAATAATAAAATCAGCCGCCAAATTATTCGGCAAAGAGTCTATTGAATCTATTTCATGCATGTTGATATTTAGTTTTTTTGCTTTATTACAATTTTCAGAAGCATCGACAGAAAGTTTATTCTCCGGAGATGGATAATAAATTGTAACTTCACACCCTGCTTGGAATAGATATCGTCCAACAACAAATCCATCGCCGCCGTTATTCCCTTTACCGCAAAAGATAATTACCTTACGATTGTTGATATTATAAAAAAGTGATTGAATAATAGCCTGGGCAATTCCGCGTCCTGCGTTTTCCATCAGTTCCAGCGATGGAATCTTTTTAATGTCGATTGCCTCCCGATCTATATTTCTCATTTGTTCGGAAGTAACCAGTTTCATTTTGAGGTCCTATCTCAATTTTTTGTTTTTTTACCTGTAGTTTTTTTCTTTTTTGATGTCTTTTTTTCCAAGGCATATTTTATAGCCGGAAGAACATCGGTAAAATATTTTAATTTAATATTTTTCTTAATTTCCGGAGGAAGTTCCACAGCATCTTTGCGATTTTCTTCGGGAAGAATAACTTCTTTAATTCCAGCCCGATAAGCGGCTAACAGTTTTTCTTTCAGTCCGCCAATAGGCAAAAGCAATCCACGCAAAGTAATCTCACCAGTCATTGCCAAAAGAGGTTTTACTGCTCTCTCTGTTAGAAGCGATGTAATTGCAACTGCCATAGTGATTCCTGCCGATGGACCGTCTTTTGGCGTGGCACCTGCAGGAACA
>QNAD01000310.1 GCA_003641345.1 Candidatus Zixiibacteriota bacterium
CTGAAACCAATCCTTGTGAATCATGCAAAGGCACTTTAGTTGTTGAAACCCATCTTTCTGTATTATGAGCATCTTTAAAATATTCTTCATTTTTTTGAACAGTTTTATTATTTTCAATAGATTCTATATCATCTTTACGAATTAAATCAGCTTTGCCAATTGGAAAAATATCGTAATCAGTCTTTCCAATTAAAGATTCAAGAGATTGCCCGACAGCATCACAGAAAGATTTATTAGCAATTAAATATTTTAAGTCTATATCCTTAACATACATCATTGCCGGTATAGTGTTTAGCATAGCTTTATACAAAGCAACTTCAGAATCATATTTTGCTTGAAGTTGCGCTCGTTCGGTAATATCTGAACCATAAAAAATAATATCTGCAGATGAATATTTGAAAGTAAACAAATATACTCTGGCATTATGTTCTATTTCAAATTGAGCTACTTTTTCTTTAGAAAGTTGTTGCAAAAATTCCTTGGTCATTACCGGAAATATACTTCGAATATTTAGTGAATCTGAATTATTACCAATTAATGATTTGGCAGTTTCATTGTAATGCAGAATAGTGCCATCATGAGAAATTTTAAATACAGGGGCAGGATTTATATCGCAGATGTTTATTTCTTTCGATGAAGTACAATTTGATAAATCAGCGTTCTTGATCATATTAATTTACTCCAATAAACAAAAAACTCTATACTGTTTATTAATTATCGGCAAGATATGTTTTGAATTAATAGTAATAGAACGCAATTTATACAATATACTCCAGAATATAAATTTCTTGAGAAATGACATAAAATGACAAAAATATCGTTTTTTGAAATTTATGGTAAGATTGTCTATGAATTTCTTTAACAAAGTCCGATATAAATAATATCTATTATTTGAATTAGGGACAGGAGAAAATAAAATGAAAATAGATATTCATAATCTAAACAAGAACTGTATTTTTTTCATAGTATCCATTTTTTTTATCTTTTCGTTAACCCTTAATGTCAAAAGTGAAGAAAATTCTAAATTAATAAAAATAGGTGCTCTTTCTAAACGTAGTCATGATATATGTTTTGAAAAGTGGCAGAAAACAGCAGAATATCTTACTAAAGAAATTCCCGAATACAATTTTGAATTGATTCCATTAAACTTTGAAGAAATGTTTTCTGCCGTTGAAAACAGTGCTGTTGATTATGTAATTACAAATCCAGTAATCTATATAGAATTAGAATATTTTTATGGATATAACAGAATTGCAACCCTTGCCAATCTTAATTCAGGAAAAGGATTTACGGAATATGGTAGCGTAATCTTTTCTCGAAGAGATAGAAAAGATTTAAGGCTGTTACAAGACATAAAAGGTGCATCTTTTATGGGTGTCAATGAGAATTCTTTTGGCGGATGGCTGATGGCATGGAGAGAATTTAAACAAAATAACATAAACCCATATAACGATTTCAGTTCTATTACATTTGCTGATTCACATGACTCAGTAATCTTTGCTGTAAGAGATGGTAAAGTTGATGTTGGTACTGTAAGAACAGGTGCTTTGGAAGCTATGGCTTCAGAAGGTAAAATAAATTTAAGAGATTTTTACGTATTTGAACATAAAGAAACAGGGACTTGTTGTTATAAGCATAAAATAGGTTTTCCGCTTATTCATTCCACTAAATCTTACCCTGAATGGTTATTTGCAGAATCAGGACATATTACAAATGATATATCGAAAAAGATAGCTATTGCCTTAATGAAAATGACCTCCGATGAACAAGCGGCAATTTCAGGAAAATATATAGGTTGGACCATCCCATTAAATTATCAAATAGTTCATGACTGCCTGAAAGAACTGGAGGCGGGACCATATAAAGACATCAATAAAACATCTTTTGCGAATTCTATCGCTCAATACTGGTACGTTCCTCTTTCACTAATATTGATAATCTTAGTAATTACATTGGTTTCTATAAAACTTAAAAAACTCAATGATTTATTAGGAGAAAATGAGCGATACGTACAATTGGTTCTTAATTTAGTTATGACCGGAATTATTATTCTCGATGAAAAAACGTATGAAATTATAAATATGAATCATTATGCCGCAGAACTTATTGGAACCACAGAAGAGGAAAGCAAGGGCACAATTTGTAATAATTTTATATATCATGCTCAATCAGAAAACAGTCCAATAGATGATGGTTTAGAATGTAAACTTTTAAGAGTTGATGGCTCACAAATACAAATAATTAGGACCTCTGTACTTGCTACTTTAAAAAAACGCAAATGTTTGATTGTGAATTTTTTTGATGCTACCCCACTGAAAAATGCTGAAAGTGCTTTAAAACAATCGGAAACAAAATTTAGAACTTTGTATGATTCTACCAGTGATGCCGTAATGATATCGGATGATAAAACATTCTTAGATTGCAATCAGGCTACACTCGATATGTTCGGTTATGATTCTGTAAAAGAATTTTGCCAAAATCACCCATCGGATGTTTCACCTGAATTTCAACCTGATGGAAGAGATTCAAAATCGTCCGCAAATGAAAAAATTAAAAAGGCTCTTGCAGATGGAAGCAACTTTTTTGACTGGACACATAAGCACAAAAATGGCAAGGAATTCTCTACCGAAGTCCTCCTGAATGCTTTTATGCTTAACAACAAAAAAGTCGTTCAAGCAGTTGTACGTGATATTTCTGAGCGAAAAGCTAATGAAGAAGAAAAAGAAATTCTCATTCGCCAACTTCACCAATCAGACAAAATGGCATCAATTGGTCAATTAGCCGCAGGTGTTGCTCATGAGATAAACAACCCTGTCGGTTTTATAAATTCAAATTTAAACACAATGCAAAAATATTTATGGAAAATTGCTAAACTACTCAAAAATGCCAAATTTGAAAATGAAGATATCAAAGAAAAATTTGATTTTATTATGGAAGATTTCGGTGATGCAATTGCTGAATCTCTTGACGGAACAAAAAGAGTTATTGAAATTGTTACAAATTTAAAAGGGTTCTCACGGGCTGACAGTAATAAACCGGAGCTGGTAGATCTAAATAATGGTATTGAAAACACACTAAATATTATATGGAACAAATTGAAATATCACTGTAAAGTGGAAAAAGATTTTGGTGATCTTCCCGAATTGAATTGTTTTCCTGGTCAGATCAATCAAGTATTTATGAATCTTTTGGTTAATGCCGGACATGCCACCAAAGGCAAACAAGGTTTGATTAATATAAAAACTTGGGTAGATGATGAACAAATTTTTGTTTCCATA
>QNAD01000311.1 GCA_003641345.1 Candidatus Zixiibacteriota bacterium
TGAAAGCGAACGAATCAATTGGCTCTGCATACTCATTTTCTGTAGCTTTTATGGCACACACAGGTATTGGTACCTTACCTATACTATATTATGGTAATGAAGAGCAACATCAAAAATATATCCCATCGCTTGCCACAGGTGAAAAACTTGCTGCTTATTGTTTAACTGAGCCGGGTGCCGGATCAGATGCCAATGCTGGTAAAACAAAATGTGTGCTTTCAGAAGATGGAAAACACTACATAATGAATGGCCAAAAGATGTGGATTACAAACGGCGGTTTTGCTGATGTACTTACAGTTTTTGCAAAAATTGACAATGACAGAGTTCTTAGTGCATTTATTGTTGAGGCTGATTGGGAAGGTGTAACTATGAATCCTGAGGAGCATAAAATGGGTATTCGTGGATCTTCTACCCGTCAGATATTTTTTAATGATGTAAAAGTGCCGGTTGAGAATTTATTAGGTAAACGCGGAGAAGGATTTCGTATTGCTTTGAACATTTTGCATGTAGGTCGTGTGAAACTTGGTGCCAGTGTGCTTGGTGGTATGCGGGTTGCCATTAATCATTCGGTAAATTATGCCAATGAACGCAAGCAATTCGGTCGTTATATTTCACAATTTGGTGCTATCAAGAATAAACTGGCAAAACAAGCCATCAAACAGTTTTCTACTGAGTCGGCAGTGTATCGTACTAGTGGTGATATTAATACGCTTGCAGAAGAAAACATAGCAAATGGTATGGAAAAAGGTCCTGCTGAAATTGATGCTATTGCAAAGTATGCCATTGAAGCAGCTATCTTGAAAGTTTACGGCTCTGAAGTTCTTGATTTTGTTGTGGACGAAGCGGTTCAGATTTATGGTGGTATGGGTTTCTCTGCTGAGTCCCCTGTTGACAGATGTTACCGTGACTCCCGTATCAATCGTATTTTTGAAGGGACCAACGAAATTAATCGGATGGTGGTTATTGATACTTTTATGAAGTTTATCAAACGAGGTGATTATGATGTGTTTGGTATGGGCGAAACATTATTGAAAAATAATGCGAAAAAATATGATGGAGACGGAACTTACTTCGGGAATCATCTTGCTACTATAAAAAACATGAAGCAAATTGCTATTATATTGTTGACTACTGTCAATAATGAACTAAAACGGGCTTTGGGCAGTGAGCAAGAAATCATGATGAGTATTTCTGATATTTTGATTCAGATATATATTACCGAATCAACCATTCTGCGTATCCAAAAAATGGAGAAAGCAAATAATACTAATTTCAATCTATATAAAGCAATGGGTGACATTATGGTTTATGATGCCTCACAAATTGTTCGCAACAAAGCTTTTGATACGATCAATTCTTTTGCTGACGGTGAATTATATGATACACTGATAAATATTATTGTAGAACTGGCAAAAATACCGAAGATGAACATTAAGGAACTGACACGACAAATTGCTGACAAGATGATTGAAGAAAATAAGTATTGTTTCTAAATAATTAATCCAGAATTATTATAACGGAATATTTCCGTGTTTTTTCTTTGGTAGGTTATCCACCTTATTTTCCAACATTTTAAATCCGTTGATAAGTTTTTGCCGTGTTTCTTCCGGCTTTATTACTTCATCAACATAAGCTATTGAAGCGGCAATATACGGGTTGGCAAACTTTTCATTGTACTCCTGTTCTTTTTCTAACCATTTTGCTTGCGGGTCATTATCGTTTTTAATTTCGTTACGGAAAATAATTTCTGCGGCACCTTTGGCTCCCATAACGGCAATTTCTGCTGATGGCCATGCAAAATTCAGGTCGGCACCGATGTGCTTGGAATTCATTACATCATAAGCACCGCCATATGCTTTACGAGTAATAACGGTAATTCGCGGTACAGTAGCTTCCGAAAAAGCATACAACAGTTTAGCTCCGTTTACAATAATGGCGTTCCACTCTTGGTCGGTACCTGGCAAAAATCCGGGCACATCTTCAAACACAAGCAGTGGAATATTAAATGCATCACAAAAACGCACAAAACGGGCAGCTTTTTTCGAAGAATTAATGTCCAAGACTCCTGCCAAATAAGCTGGTTGGTTGGCGACAATCCCAATGCTTCTTCCTGCTAAACGGGCAAATCCCACAACCATATTTTCGGCAAAATCTTTATGAACTTCCATAAACGAATCGTTATCAGCTACCAAATTGATAACATCTTTAATATCATAAGGCATATTCGGATTCTCGGGAACAATATTATTCAATCCGGGACGCAATTCATCGTCTTCTGACTTATAAGCACAATGAAATGGTAATTCTTCACAGTTTTGCGGCATGTAACTTAGTAACTGCTTGATGGCCTTGATGGCTTCTACATCATTGGGTACTGAAAAATGAGCAACACCCGATTTACTGGAATGGACTGATGCACCACCCAACTCTTCGGAAGTAACCTCCTCGTGAGTGACGGTTTTTACCACATTGGGTCCGGTAACAAACATATAGGATGAGTTCTGTACCATAATATTGAAATCCGTAATGGCAGGGGAATAAACAGCACCTCCGGCACAAGGTCCCATAATGGCAGAAATCTGTGGTATTACACCCGAAGCTAAAGTGTTTCGGTAAAAGATATCAGCATAGCCGGCAAGCGATAATACGCCTTCTTGAATACGGGCACCGCCGGAATCGTTCAGTCCGATAACGGGAGCACCGTTTTTCATGGCGGCATCCATAATTTTCACAATCTTGCGGGCATACATCTCCGACAATGAACCGCCGAAAACGGTAAAATCCTGTGAAAAGACATAAACCAATCTACCGTCAATATTTCCATAGCCGGTGATGACACCATCACCTAAAAATTTTTGGTTTTCTAGCCCAAAGTCTTTACTCCGGTGTGTTACAAAAGCATCGGTTTCCTGGAAAGTTCCGTTATCCATTAATAACTCTACGCGTTCGCGAGCTGTTAATTTACCTTTTTTATGCTGAGCTTCAATGCGTTTCTTGCCACCGCCCATACGAGCTTCTTCTCGTTTAGCTTCTAGTAATTTAAATTTTTCTTCTCTGTTCATGAAAGATGAATTTGGTGTAAAATTAATGAATTTAACTATATGGAAAATAAAATAGTTTCTTTGTTGCTGGAAATGGTCCTTTTAAATTATAAAATCAGGTATATTTGTCATAAGAAGTTAATTAAAAACAAATGAAGAGACCCCAGACTATTTTGCTTTTCTTCTTTCTTGTGATTTCTTATTTGTCTGAGGCACAAACAAATGACAA